>JAFYQA010000220.1 GCA_017547315.1 Roseburia sp.
ACCACCCTCTAATCCTGTAACAGTAATTTCATAAAGCATGCCACAGGCATCATCATAGGTTACTGGAATTCTTGTCTCTACATGCATACCACCTGCACAGCTTGTAAGGAAGTGCCCTTCTATATCCGAGTCAATATTTAACATTTTATGACCTTTTAACATTGATAAATCGATGCCTTCCGCACCTAACATACCAATTTCTTCATCTACAGTAATCACTACTTCTAAACGAGGATGTGAAAGTTCCTTTGACGATAAAATTGCCAATGCATAAGCTACAGCAA
This sequence comes from Roseburia sp., assembly GCA_017547315.1. The sequence continues at coordinate 285 of JAFYQA010000220.1, forward strand.
TACCATCATCACCACCTAATGTAGTACCTCTTGCCTTTAAAAAGTCTCCATCTACATATAAATCCAGACCATCTTTTTCAAAGTCGATTTCACAATCTTTTTCCTTTTCACAGACCATATCCATATGTCCCTGAATGATGATCGGTTCCGCATTTTCATAACCTGATGTTGCTTCTTTGATAATAACTACGTTATTTAACTCATCCTGATAATGTTCCAAATTATGTTTTTTTGCAAATGCTACAAGATAATCGCTAATTGCTTTTGTATTTCTCGAACCATGTGGAATGGCTGCCATCTCTTCAAAATATCGAAATACTTCTGCTGGTTTTAAATCATGTTTTTCTAAAAGACTCATAGAAACCTCCTAAATTTAATATATTGTATTATGAAAAAGAAAATGTTTATCTTCCTAATCCTTTTATCTTTATTTTACATATTGTTGTTTTCTGATATTACCGTTCATGCAGCAGGAAACGGACTAATTTTATGGTTTGAGCAGGTACTACCATCACTTTTGCCATTTGCCATCCTATCTAACATTATAATCGCTTCTGATATTTTACCATCTCTGACAAAAAAAATATTGCCTTATTTACAAAAACTCATACCTGTCAGTACTTCTGGTGCATTTGTTCTAATCTCTGGATTCCTGTTTGGTTTTCCTATGGGTAGTAAAAACTGCGCCAAACTGCTTCTTGAAGAAAAAATGGAAAAGCAAGAAGCGGAAGTCCTTTTTATTATAACCAATAATATGAGTCCAGTATTTATCCAAAGTTATATTTTAGGACAACAATTACAGTTACCAAATTATTTTGGATGGTCCTTACTTATTCTCTATCTTCCAGCACTCTTACTTGGAAGACAATTGCTGCATAAAAATAGAATTACGAAAAATAATCATAAAAAAACGGCATCAAGATCCAAAATAAACTTTCAAATCATCGATGCCGGTATTATGAACGGTTTTGAAACATTAACCAAAATTGGCGGATATATTATGATTTTCTCCATTTTGGCATCCTGTTTTCTATTACTTCCAATACCAGATTTTATCAAAATCTGCAGTATTGGCATCGTAGAACTGACAAATGGAATTCATTTTCTAAGTACCACTTCTCTAAGTCTTGAAAGCAAATATGTACTAGCGATGATATTCACAGCTTTCGGTGGCCTAAGTGGTATTGCTCAAACAAGTGCTATGATAAAAGATACCGGTCTGTCCATGAAAAAATATCTCTTCTGGAAACTGGTGTTATGTATCATAACCGGAATACTAAGCCTTTTCGTGGTACAGATAACTCCTATTAATTAAGCATGTCCGATGTAATATTAATCATCGGAAGTTCCTCTTCCCCTGATTCAGAAGCTGGAACAAATTCCTCTACCGTCGGATTCAATTCAGCACGGTTTGTTGAAATAATATCATAGAATTCCTGTAAGGAACCAATATAGCTGTCATGACGAACTCTTGCAGCTTCCATCGAACGAGCAATGGCATTCTCTAAGTTACGAAGCATATCATCTGTATACTGCATTGCACCCATACGAATATTATTTGCATCATTCGTAGCAGTATCTAAGATATCCTGTGCCTGCTTTGTAGCAGCCATTACTACTTCATTTGCCTGTGCATAGGCACGCTGCATAATCTGATGTTCACTAAGTAATTCATCTGTCTTAACCTGTGCCTGCGCAATAATTGAGTCTGCCTTTGCCTGCGCATCCGCTAAGATAGCTTCTTTATTGCTAATAATTTTCTGATAACGCTTGATTTCTTCTGGAGTCTTACTGCGAAGTTCTCCTAATAATTCTTCGATTTCATCTTTGTTTACAATGATTTTTGCTGAAGACAATGGATATGTCTTACAGTTGTCAATGTATTCTTCGATTTCATCGATAATCTGCTCTATTTTACTTGCCATATTGTATAAACCATTCCTTTCGACATTCTATTTAATCATTTCATAATTATTCCGTACCTGTGTTTTAAGTTGTACTAAATAACTACACTATTTCTTATACTTATCAAGAATTCTATCAATAAATTCAGGTGGTACAAACTGTGTAATGTCCCCTCCATACGATGCAATTTCTCTAACAATCGTAGAGCTCAGATATGAATACTGTAAATTGGTTGTTAAAAAAATCGTTTCTACTTGAGGATTTAAAACGTGATTCGTCTGTGTCAACTGTAATTCATATTCGAAATCAGTGACCGCACGAAGTCCACGGATTATGAGTGAAGCATCAATTTCCCTAACATAATCGACAAGCAATCCATCAAATGCAGTAACTTTTACATTTGGAATATCCTTTGTAACTTCCTTAATCATACTAACACGTTCATCTGTAGAAAACAATGAATTTTTTGCACTGTTATGAAGCACACTTACGACCAACTCGTCCACAATTCCAGCTGATCGTCGAATGATATCTAAGTGTCCTAATGTTAACGGATCAAAACTTCCCGGATATACAGCTCTTTTCATATTCTTATCCTTTCGATATCTGCAAACTTAAATTCACAAATATAAATTGCATTTAAATCAAGTTACTTATCAAGCCTAACTCTGTTCTATTCTACTTTGAAATAAATACATGTGCATTCGTCTTATATTTTTTATACTTAATAAGATTGTAACCCATCTCATCCAAATAATCAAAGGTAGTTTCTAAAGAAGCTTCCACTATAATCAATGTATCTTCATGAATCAATGAGGAATTCTTTAAATATTCCAATACATTCTTTTCATGAAGCTGGTCATATGGCGGATCCATAAAAATCACATCAAACTGATATTTTCCTTCTAAGCTACATAATGCAGTCATCACATCACTTTGAATAAGTTTTGACTGTTCCGTAAACTTTGTAAAACGAATATTATCTTCGATACAAGCCGCTGCTTTTTTATTATTTTCTACAAAAACAGCAAATTTAGCCCCTCGACTAAGCGCTTCTAATCCAATCTGACCACTTCCTGCAAATAAATCCAGAAAATTGGCACTTGGTACTTCATGCTGTAACATATTAAATAAAGTTTCTTTAATACGGTCTGTTGTTGGTCTCGTATCTATTCCGTCAATCGTTTTTAACGGAAGACTTCTTGCAGTTCCTGCGATAATTCTCATAATTGTTTGCCTCGTTTTATTATTTCTATGCTAATCTATTCTGAATCTGTTCTACTAGTAACGCTAATGCACGATTTGCTGCCGCTTTGCGAACACCTAATCGGTCACCAGCAAAAATATGATGTTCAACAACTGTATTCCCCTTAAAATAGCAACCGATATATACCGTCCCAACCGGGCAATCTTGTGTACCGCCATCTGGTCCTGCAACACCTGTTACTGACAACGCCGCATCACATCCTGCCGTTTTCGATGCCGAAATTGCCATATTTTCTGCTACTTCTTTGCTTACAACCCCGTACTTATCTATCAAAGCACGGTCCACACCAATCATCTTTACTTTTGCATCGTTAGAATATGTTACATATCCTTCCTGAAAAAATTCAGAGATTCCCGGTACATTAATTAATGTAGATGCAATCAAACCACCCGTCGCGGACTCTGCCGTTGTCAAAGTAATGTTATGTAGTTTTAACAACTCATAAACCTGTTCTTCTATCTTTAACATTATTTCTGCTCTTTTAATACATCCAGATTCTTAGCAACATAATCTACTAAAGAGATAATTGTTAATGCTAAAGAAATCCAAATTAAAACCTGTCCGAGAATCATCATAATATTGTTCTGGATGTTTAACATTAATACAACCACCATAACCATCTGGAAAGTAGTTTTGAACTTGCCCCAGTAGCTTGCTGCAATTACAATACCATTATCAGAAGCAATCAAACGGAAACCACTGATAATAAACTCTCTTGCAATGATAATGCACACAATCCAAGCTGCCAATCTCTCCATCTCTACCAAGCAGATTAATGCAGAACATACTAAAAGTTTATCTGCCAATGGATCCATAAATTTTCCAAAATTAGTTACAAGATTATACTTTCTAGCAATCTTTCCATCAAGTAAATCTGTTAAACTTGCAATAATAAAAATGATAGTAGCAAATAAATCATATCCATTTAACAATAATGCTACAAATGGAACGATTAAAATACAACGAAAAATCGTAAGTTTATTAGGTAAATTCATACTCATAATTATATCCTCCTGTTATTTACAAAATCGAGTAACTTATATCATATTCTTCTATGAGATTAACACAATTCTCCAATCAAATCATACTCATAAGCGCCGATTACTTTTACTCTAACAATATCACCTGTCATAAAGGATTCATCTGCATTAATAAAAATGTATCCATCCACATCCGGCGCATCTCTGTAAGTACGTCCTACATAAGCGCCACTGTCTACCTGACCTTCGATAAATACGTAAAGTTCACGACCCTTCATCTCTTCATTCTTATCAAAAATAACTTCTTCCTGAAGTTCCATGACTTCATCACGCCAGTTTTCCTTCACTTCTTCATCTACCTGGTCAGCAAAAGTCGCAGCCGGTGTACCTTCTTCCGGTGAATAAGCAAAGGCTCCTAAACGGTCAAATTCCATGTCATTGATAAACTGCATCAATTCTTCGTGCATTTCCTCTGTTTCACCTGGGAAACCGCAGATTAATGTCGTTCTAAGGGTAATATCCGGAATTCTCTCACGTAAATTGGTAATGATACGTACCAAATCATCATGGCTTGTCTTTCTACCCATGCGCTTTAACATGGTGTCGTTTGAATGCTGAATTGGAATATCCAAATAATGACAAACTTTCTGATTGCGAATCATAGCATCAATCAATTCATCATAGATTTCTTCTGGATAACAATACATAATACGAATCCAGAATAAGCCTGGAATTTTATTCAGCTCATCTAATAATTTGTGCAGAGATTTCTCACCATACAGGTCGATTCCGTAAAGTGTCGTCTCTTGAGCTACTAAAATCAGTTCTTTTGCACCGTTTTCTACAAGCATTCTTGCCTGTTCAATCAAATCTTCCATCGGCACACTGCGGTATCTGCCACGGATGGATGGAATAATGCAGTAAGTACAGTGCTTGTTACATCCTTCTGCAATTTTTAAATATGCATAGTGACCTCCTGTAGTCACGCTACGCTTATTTTTCAAAGTTGGTAAGCCTTCTAAAGTACCTACATTTTTATAGTAATGTCCTTCTAAAGCCTCGTGCACCGCATGTACAATATCATCATAAGAGTTTGTACCTAAAATCGCGTCTACTTCCGGAATCTCAGTCTTAATCTCGTCCTGATAACGCTGTGCAAGACAACCTGTTACGATAAGTGCCTTAAGAGGACCTGTTTTCTTATATTCTGCCATTTCAAGAATCGTATTGATACTTTCTTCTTTGGCATCATTGATAAAACAGCAACTATTGATAATGATAATATCCGCTTCTGTTTCATCATTGGTCATTTCAATCCCATCTTCCTGCAACATACCCAGCATGAATTCAGTATCCACTAAGTTCTTGTCACATCCAAGGGAAATAAATAATAATTTCATCTAATTTCTTCACCTCATATATTATAAAACTCACATGTGAGATTTCCCAATTCTAAAAATCATGTTAGCAAGAATCGCCCGGTGTCAAAACCGAGCGACATCAGCTTACTGTTCACTTTTTTCTTCTGGAATGATTTTAACTTTGCTTTCGAATACTTCTTCTACTGCGATAGACAATGCTTTTGGGCATGTTCTCTTCTCATTCATTGGTTCTGCACCAGCGATTAACTGACGTGCTCTTTTTGCTGTTGCGATAACGATAGCATAACGGCTGTTTACTACAGGTTCTTCACCAATCACAACGTCATTATTTACAACTTTCATTAATTCTACATAAGATGGATGGATCATTTTCATTACCTCTTTCTTTTTCTATATTTTCTGTTTTAAACTAAATTCAAATCACTGCTTATCAAATCTTGTCAACTGCTCGCGCATATCTTCGATAAACTTCTGTTTACGCGAAACACGATAATGTTCATTGCTTACAATATTATGGAACTGCTCTACACATTCCTGCAAATCGTCATTCACAATTAAATAATCGTATTCCTCAATTCCCTGTGCTTCCTCTATCGCTCTGGCAAGTCTAGATTCAATGACATCCATTGCTTCCGTACCTCTTCCAACCAAGCGATTCTTCAACACTTCTGCACTTGGCGGTGTCATAAAAAGTAATAAAGTATCCGGGAATTTCTTTTTGATTTTAAGAGCTCCCTGAATCTCAATTTCTAAAATGACATCCTTGCCTGCAGCTAACTGTTCTTCTACATAAGCCTTTGGAGTACCGTAGTAATTCTCTACATACTGTGCATATTCTACCAGTTCATCATTTGCAATCATCTTTTCAAATTCTTCCCTGGTCTTAAAAAAATATTCGATACCATCTGTCTCACCAGGACGTGGTTGTCTGCTGGTTGCAGAAATGGACAACGCATAAGTGTCTGAATATTTTTTCATCACTTCTTTTACAACTGTTCCTTTTCCGGAGCCTGAGAAACCGGAAAGTACAAGTAAAATTCCTCTATTCGTTTTCATCATCCTCTACCTCGGCTGCACTACCATTAAATCGTCCGGCTAATGTCTCCGGCTGTAATGCAGATAATATGATTTGACCATTTTCCGTAAAAATTACGCTTTTGGTTCTGCGTCCCTGGGTGGCGTCGATTAAAGTCTCCTGCTCTTTTCCTTTGGTAATCATACGTTTTGCCGGAGCTGAGTCAGAAGAAATAATGCTGACTATCTTATCCGTATTCACCATGTTCCCAAAACCAATGTTCATTAATCTGGACATATCATCACCTTATTCCACGTTTTGTATCTGTTCGCGAACCTTTTCGATATCAGTCTTTAAATTAATACCTGTATCGGAAATCTCAAGGTCATTTGCTTTCGATAAAATCGTGTTCGCTTCACGATTCATCTCCTGTGCGATAAAGTCTAATTTACGTCCAATACCACCACCGGATTCTAACGTAGCTTTCATTCCTTTAATGTGGCTACGTAAACGAACCATTTCTTCATCTACACAGATTTTATCTGCAAAAATAACCACTTCCATTGCAATTCTAGACTCATCAATCTGCTTGTCACCTAATAATTCTTTTACCTTATTCTCGATACGTTCACGATAATCCTTCATAATGATTGGAGAACGTTCTTCGATAAAGTCTACATAAGTGAGCATATTGTCAAGCTTAGCAATCAAATCTGTTTTTAAGTTTTCACCTTCTGTAATTCGGCTCTCAACAAACTGTTCACAAGCGCCGCGGATAGCTTTCTCAAGACCAATCCAGATTTCTTTTTCATCTATTTCAACCTGTTCCATAGATAAAACGTCCGGATAACGGGATAATGTGCTGACACGAATATCATTATCCAATCCGAATGTCTCTGACATTTTCTTAAGATATCCTAAGTATTCTCCCGCAAGTTCTTCATTGTATTTCAATGAAAAACGTTCTTCAGAAAGGTCTTCATAAGTTATGTAAAGATCAACCTTGCCACGTTCCATGTACTCTTTCAACAAAGTACGAATCGTACTTTCAAAAAAGTTCAAAGATTTCGGCATCTTGATATTCACATCTAAGTAACGGTGATTCACAGACTTCATCTCGACGGTATACTTACGTTCACCCTCTGTCACTTCGCACCGTCCAAAACCGGTCATACTTTTAATCATTATAATCTCCTAACCCGAATCCTTTGATTCGGTATGTAAAATCCTCGCATCTCTCGTTAACATAAAACTCTGTATGCATAGGTAAATTTATTATAAAGCGAAAGATACCGGAAGTCAATATTTTTCCTAAATTACAACCGTATTCCTCTAACAAAAATAATACGTCCCATGTACAAATCTATTAATAAAATACATAGTTTCATCGATGTCAGTAAACACTATGAAAAAAGATAAAAGGAGATTATTTATGACAGATAACGATACTGTGAAATTATTGAGAGAATGTAATTCTGGAATACAGATGGCTGTTTATTCCATTGAAGAGATTTTAGATGATGTAAAAGATGAAAAATTCAAACAAATTTTAAAAGATACACTCGATGTCCACAATCGTCTTGGAACTCAAACTCATGAACTACTTTTCGCGCATGATGTAGAGACCAAAGAACCAAATCCGATTGCAAAAGGAATGTCCTGGATGAAAACGAATGCAAAAATGATGATGGAAGATTCTGACCATACTTGCGCCGACTTAATTACCGATGGATGCAATATGGG
>JAFYQA010000221.1 GCA_017547315.1 Roseburia sp.
AATAAGCTTTTGAATGAGAGAGATGGTCTTGCACTTGGTATCTGTAACGGTTTCCAGGCATTAATCAAATTAGGATTAGTACCATACGGCGAAATCAGACCACAGACAGTAGATTCACCTACATTGACATATAACACGATCGGACGTCATCAGAGCAAGATGGTTTATACAAAAGTAGTTACAAACAAATCTCCATGGTTAGCACAGGCAGAGCTTGGAAAAGTATACTGCAACCCAGCTTCTCATGGTGAAGGACGTTTCGTAGCTCCACAGGAATGGGTAGACAAGTTATTTGCAAACGGACAGGTTGCAACCCAGTACGTTGACTTAGACGGCACCCCAACTATGGATGAAGAATGGAACATCAATGGTTCTTACGCTGCTATCGAAGGTATCACAAGCCCAGATGGACGTGTACTTGGTAAGATGGCTCACTCAGAGCGTCGTGGCAGAAGCGTAGCAATCAATATTTATGGAGAACAGGATTTGAAATTATTCGAATCAGGTGTCGCATACTTCCGCGATTAAGCAGAGGAAAATAGAAAAAGGAACAGCCGGTCTTGCTTGCAAGGAACCGGCTGTTCCTTTTTCTATTTGACGAGCAACGCGAGCCCGTGAATTGCGAAGCAATTCTAAGGGCTCTGCTTAATCACGGAAGTATGTCCGGATAAATTAGGACGAGCAACGCGAGCCCGTGAATTGCGGAAGTATGTTCGGATAAAATTAAATTTTATAAAATATGTATAAAAAATACTTGTAATTGTCGTTAGATTTAGTAAAATAGATATAGTGGATAAATAAGATTAAGTGAAAGTTTAATTTATTTAACAGAAAGGCGAAAACAAATGAAAAAGAATGGGAATTTCAAAGGTGTCAGTAATATCAAGATTACAGTAAAGACAATGATTCCGTTGGTGCTTTTAATTGTACTTACAATTGTAAATGGTGCAAGTGGTGTTGTAAATCCTAGAAAGATTATGGCGGCTACAGATGAGATTAACAAAGTACACTTCGTGAACGTTTATAACCTGGAATTGTTGAATTATAATTTTGAACAGTTAAAGAGAGTTGTATATCAGCATTGTGTAAGTGATTCAGACCAGATGAAGCGTGATTTGGAAGCTGAGATTGGTGAGATTTATGCCGAGAATCAAGCTGTAATTGAGACATTAAACGGAACGATTACAGAAGGCGAAATTTTTGAAGTATATCAGGATTTCATGGCAGATTATGGGACATTTGTGAATCTATTTACTACAGCGATTCAGGAAAGTGCTGTTGGTGATATCAATGCAGCAGTTCAATTGGCTAATAGAGATATTTCTAATATGAGTAAAGAAATTACCGGCCTTATAGATCAGATGATTTTGAGTAGTCAGATAGCGATGCAGACAAAAGTAAATGAACAGAGAGAGACGTATTCACTTACAATCGTGAATGCAATCGCAGCAGCTGGTTTTGCTACAGCAACTAGTATTGCAGTGTTAGTGATTATTATGACGCAGGTTGTAAATCCACTTAAGAAGACAAGCAAAAAATTGAATCAGATTATTGAGGATATTAATGCTGGAAAAGGTGATTTAACAGAACGTGTAGAAGAACGCGGAAAAGATGAAATCGGTCAGCTTGCAAGTGGTATCAATAATTTCATTGAATCATTGCAGGGTATTATGATTCGTATTACCGAGAACTCTAATCGTTTGGACGAAATCGTTGGTTCTGTTTCTGGCAGTGTTGCGACAGCAAACGAAAGCTCAACAGATATTTCTGCAGTTATGGAAGAATTATCAGCTTCTATGGAAGAAGTTTCTGCAACAGTTGCAAATATCAATTCTAGTGCAGAAGTTGTGAATGATAACGTAGTAGAATTAGCAGGTGCTTCTAATGACTTATATGATTATGCTACAGACATGCAGAAACGTGCATCTGAGCTTGAGAGAAATGCAGTTGTTAACAAGCAGAATGCTACTAACATGATTGAAAATATTCTTACTACATTGACAAAAGCGATTGAAGACAGTAAGAGTATCGATCAGATTAATGGTCTTACAGGTGAGATTTTAAGTATTTCTAGCCAGACGAACTTACTTGCATTAAATGCTTCTATTGAAGCTGCAAGAGCAGGTGAAGCAGGTAAAGGTTTCGCAGTAGTTGCGGATGAAATTAGAAATCTTGCAGAGAATTCAAAGAATACAGCAAATAACATTCAGTACATCAACGAATTAGTTACAGTTGCTGTAAAAGAATTAATTAAGAATTCAAATGAATTGGTAGATTACATTAATAATAATGTTCTTCCTGATTATGATAGTTTGGTTGCTTCCGGTAAACAGTACAATGATGACGCAATGCATGTAAATGATGTAGTAGGTCAGTTCAATGTAATGTCCGGCGAGTTAAGCAACCTTGTAAAATCAATTACAGACGCAATCGATGGTATTTCAACAGCAGTAGAAGAAAGTGCAAATGGCGTTTCAACAGCAGCGATGAATACAGGCGAGCTTGTAAGAGATATCAATCAGATTTCGGAAGAAATGGAAAGCAATCATGAAGTTGCGAATAAGCTTAAAAAAGAGACTGAGATTTTTGTAAACTTATAAAATTGGTCTAAGAGATAATACCCCCCCTATGAATCGGATAATTCCGGCTCATAGGGGTTTGTTTTTGAAAATAGCAGATCTGGTTATAGTTTAATGAAATGTGGTTTTCTATTTTTAAAAATTGTAAAATAATGAAATCCGGCATCTTTTAAAATAGCAGGTACTTTTCCAAAATCATATCCGATGTGCTGTGGAGCATGTGCATCAGCACCGATGGTAATGATTTCACCGCCTAATTCATGATAACGACGAATGATATCTTCTGTGGGATTCGGATGTCCCAGACCATATTTAAAACCTCCAGTATTAATTTCGATACCTTTTCCTCTATTAATAAGATGTTTTAAAATCTCATCAAGAATATCCTGATATTTTGTAAAAGAATAGTTCGTATTTTTAGTAGGACCGTAGCGTACTACATAGTCGATGTGTCCATATACATCGAAGTCATCAAAGGCATGTATATTTTCTAAAATGGATTCGAAATATTCCAGGTAGCAATCCTCTTCTTTTCTGCCTTCATAAAAGGCAGGATAATAAGGGTCAAATCCATGAACTACATGTGAGGATCCGATAACAAAATCAAATGGATACTGGGAAAGGATATCTTTGTGTAGTTTGGATAAATGTGGTTGTAATCCTAGTTCAATCCCTAAAAGAATAGGAAATTTATCACGATATTTTTCCTGTAAAGATAGAACGGATGAAGTATAGTTTGGTAAATCTAATAAAAAAAGTGATGGTTCATCCGGATAGTCCATGTCGAGATGGTCTGTAAAACAGATACCACCAAGTCCTGCATCGATAGCAGTTAAAATCATATCTTCTTGTGGGGCGTCACTGTCACCGGAAAATTGACTGTGCATGTGTACATCCCAAAGGTTTAAATGTTTCATAATTTAGGTACTCCTATGTAAAATTAATTGTATGTGATTGAAATATATTAAAAATTGTTTGAAAATTTGACCTTATTTCTAAAATATAATATCCGATTTCAATACGAAAGAAAAGAGATTGTACGTGATTTTGTACAAAAAAACCGAAAAAAAACTATTTTTTTGTAGTTATAGTCAAAATTTTAACAATGGAAATAAAAGTACTTGAACTTTGAATAGAAATTAGTTAAAATAG
>JAFYQA010000222.1 GCA_017547315.1 Roseburia sp.
TAATCGGGTGCTTTTAGATAATTTTAGTCTGACCATTAATTCGGGGGATAAGGCCGCAATTATTGGAGAGGAAGGGAACGGCAAGTCGACCCTTTTGAAGCTTATCTACGATGAAAATATGGTGGAGGACTACATTGAATATTCCGGGGAGATTATTCGGAACAATTTGCAGATTGGTTATTTAGCACAGGAATTGCCTGAACGTGAAAAAGAGTTGAGCGTTTATGAGTTCATGTGTGAAATGCCATTGTTTTTTGAGGTGACACCGAAGGAACTTTCTGAGGTGGCAAGGTTTTTGCAGATTTCGGCAGAGACCTTTTATGAAGAACAAAAAATGGGGCAGCTTTCCGGTGGCGAGAAAATTAAAGTGCAGCTGGCGCGGATTATTTTGAAAAAGCCGGATATTTTATTGCTGGATGAGCCGTCTAACGATTTGGATATTGCGACGATTCATTGGCTGGAAAAATTTATCCGCGAGAGCGAGTTGCCGATTTTGTATATTTCGCATGACGAGGTGTTGCTTGAGAATACGGCAAATATGATTGTGCATTTGGAACAGATTAAGCGAAAAATGGATTCCAGAGCCACGGTTATTAAGTCATCTTACCGGGATTATGTGAATCATCGTGCAGCAGGATTGGTGAAGCAGGAGCAGCAGGCGAGAAAGGAACGGAGTGAGTACCAGAAGCAGCAGGAGAAGTTCCGGCAGATTCAGCAGAAAGTAGAACATCAGCAGAACGTGATTAGTCGACAGGATCCGGCAGGTGGCAGGCTTTTGAAGAAGAGTATGCATAGAATCAAAGCTTATGAAGCACGTTTTGAAAAAGAGTACGAGAACATGACCAAAATCCCGGAGACAGAGGATGCTATTTTTATAAAGTTTGGTGAAAAAGCGTCTATTCCTGCAGGGAAGGTTGTGCTGAAATATGAACTGCCGAGGCTTATGGTTGGTGAGCGTGTACTGGCAGAAAATGTGGCGCTGAATGTGCGAGGACCGGAAAAGATTTGTATTATCGGGAAAAATGGCTGCGGTAAGACGACATTACTGCGTAAGATGGCAGAAGAGATGTTGGAACGCAAGGATATCAAGGTATCTTATATGCCACAGAATTACGAGGAATTGCTGGATATGGAGCAGACGCCGATGGACTTCCTGTGTGAGGTCGGAGATAAGGATGAGGTATCTAAGGTACGTACCTATCTTGGCAGTATGAAGTATACTGCAGATGAGATGGGACATAAGATTGGAGATTTGTCCGGTGGACAGAAAGCGAAACTTTTGCTTCTAAAAATGAGCATGTCCGGTAGCAATGTATTGATTTTAGATGAGCCGACCCGGAATTTTTCGCCGTTATCAAATCCGGTTATCCGAAATATGCTGAAAAATTTTGGCGGGGCGATTTTGACAGTATCCCATGACAGAAAGTACATTGAGGAAGTGGCGACAAAGATATATGAGCTGACGGAGCAGGGACTTGTGATGAGAGAAGAAAGATAGTAATAAGAGTGATACGATATAATTAGAACTTGAAATAACGCGTTGTGAACAAAAAGTGATGGATATTACGCGATACGCAAAGTGCAGTTTTAGTAAAGCTAAGGTATAATTTGTTTAAAGCAGATTTTCCGGGAATTCATGCTTTTCATTCTTTAGATAGTTACGAAGGAGAGAGCATGGGAAGCAGTACAATTTTTGACGATGTGCTACGGACGATTCAGGAACGGCGTCCGAAGTTGCTGATACCATTAGTGAATGAGATGTTTCATGAGTTTTATCCGGCGGATACGGAAGTTACGCGTTTGCCGGAAGAGTATCAAAAAGTTATTTCTAAAGTAGTGGCAGACAGTTGTAATAAGTTAGATGATAAAATATATCATTTTGAGTGCCAGAGTAGAGATGATGGGAATATGATACTTCGCATGGTAGAGTATGATTTTATGATTGCGTTAGTGGATAGCCGCAGGCGTAACGATACAGAGCGGATTAAGTTTCCACGGTCATGCGTGATATATTTACGTACAACAGCGACAATGCCAGATGAGGAAATATTGGAGATTGAAATGCCTGATGGGCAGATAATATTGTATCGGGTACCGGTTTTGAAGTTGCGGGATTATACGATTGATGAAATTTTTGAAAAGAACTTGCTGATTTTGTTGCCTTACTATATCATTAATTATGAGAAGAAGATTTCTGTGATTGCGAAAGATGAAGCTAGAATTAGGATGTTAATGCAGGAGTATAGAGAAATTGTAGAGCGATTAGCAGAAATTACAAAAAATGATAAGTCAGGAATTTTTCAAGATATCTTACAAATGATGCAGGAACTGGTACACTATTTATTGCGCAAACAACCAGATTTGCAGGAAAGGATGGGAGATATTATGGGAGGAAAAGTATTGCCACTGCCATCGGACAAACTGAGAGAGGAACGAGAGGCAGGGTTAAAGCAGGGAATCAGCCAGGGTATAAGCCAAGGAATAAGTGCTGTAATTGAGACTTGTAAAGAATTTAATGAGACAAAAGAAGATACAGTGCAAAGGCTTGTGGAGAAGTTTTCAATGAGTAGTGAAGATGCCCTCGCATTAGTCGAAGAACACTGGCATTAAAAGTATTGACAGAATATTTGGGTAGTGTTAACATCATATTCAAACAATTCCAAGAGGAGTAAAACGATGAACCACAATTTTATGTTTAATCGAGTGAACGGGATTTGTAGACGTATTTGCTTATAGCTAGTGCGTTTGGCACAGCTATAAGTCGATAGGTCTTATATGTCTGTGCATCGATTGAAGGAAAGTGGTATTCGTATAGGATAATATACTTGTATTCAGGGAAGCAGCAGACATATAGGTTTGTTGCTTCTTTTTGTATTTGAAA
>JAFYQA010000223.1 GCA_017547315.1 Roseburia sp.
ATTCTGCTATCATACCGCCTTGAGACACGCCCATAATATCAGCTTTTTTTATCCCCAGTTTGTCCATGGCAAATTTTAAATCTTTCGCCATACCACGAATACTGCAACCTTCTTCCAGTTCATTTTTTCGGCTAAATAAATATACTGTAAACTCTTTCGCAAACGTACGATACGCCCACGCAAACGGTAATGCCTTTCCCTTTACCGTCATCATACCATCACCCAGCCCTGGTATCATGATAAGAACTCTTTTTCCTGTGCCAAAGGATATGTAATCCATATCGGTATTTCCAATTTTTAAATTGCCATTTTTTGCGTTATAGAACATTTTACAACTCCTTTATATACCAGACGTCACACCCGTAATGTTCCGTCTGCAATAGCGGTTTATCTAATTGTACAAATCCATACTTCTTATAAAACTTATTTGCTGCCTCCATATTATGAAGTGTTTCTATGTAACACTGCTTATAATACATTCTAGCATACTTTAACGCCAGTTGCATCAATTCATGTATTCCATACTTCATCCCACTATGAATGTTCTTTTACATATTTTAAAAATTCTTCTGTCTTGGACCAATATTTGATGCCCCAATTTTCAAAATTCCAATCGTCCATATAATTATTACATTCAAAATCAATATAGAACATTTCTCCATTCTGCACTACAAAGTTTGTCGGAAAATAATCGATATTGGTATTTGCCGGATACAGCAACGCACACATTTCTTTTATCTGTGCAAAGTAACTTTCCTGCATTCTATCTTCACGCACCAAATCGTAGATGGTGTCACCTTCAATGTATTCTTTTAAAATACGCTCCTGCTCTACATCTACATCCAACATTTCCGGAATACGAATACCGATATCTTTTAAGCGCTTGTAATCATTAATTTCCGCTTCAATTTTATTCCCAAACTGGTAATAATCGCATGGTTCATGATGAATTTGCTTGAGTACATAGTTTTTCACACCGTCGGTCGCAAGGTATGAATAGCCTCCTTTACCTTTGCCAAGCAACTTTATTATCTCAAATTCTTTTCCGTTTACGGTCATTTTATCTGACATCTCATCAATCCCTTCTTGCTACAACATTAAAATTTCCAGGTAACAAATAAACCTTTGTTTCTCCTCTTGTAACCCTCGACTTCTTACTACCTTCATTTTACTCCTCTTCCACCAAAATGTCTTCTACATATTTTCGTGACATTTGATGACGCAGCTTACGATTCTCCACTGAATCAAAAATAATAGAAAAATCATAATCTTCCGGATATAACTCAGCCGCCGCCACATGCAGTTTTACGCGCTTGTGGTTGATATAAATCTTCTTATTCGGCAACTGCACGCGAAGAATGCCCTTTTCATCAGCCGGCTGACAGACAATGCCGATTTTCTTATCCGGATATATCATAACGCTGTCACCCAGGTTGAATTTCGAAGCAGGTTTATTCAATGTTGTGTTGGCAACTTTATGCTTTTTAATCTTTGGTCCGGTACGAGTTTGCTTTCGCGCTTCTGTTTTCTTCCTAGCCTGCGCTTTCTCTGCATCTAATCCTGTATTAACTTTGTCCCCCTCTTTCTCTCTGTCCATACGCGGCAAATGCTTCTCATACTCAGCTCCATACGCCGCACTTGCAGCCACCTTTAGCATCTCATCCGACATACCCAAACGCTTTGCAATGGAAAATGCCTGACTTTCTCCCGACTCGCCGATGATAAGACGATATAGTGGCATCAACGTCTGTTTATCAAAATCCATACGTGCATTTGTCACTCCTGCTTCCTCTTTTGCAAACTGCTTTATCTCCGGATAGTGCGTCGTTACAAGGAATAATGCACCACTCTTTTTTAGTTCTTTTAATACAGCAATCGCTATTCCCATTCCCTCTGCAGGGTCTGTACCAGAACCCAGTTCATCCAAAACTACCAGACTTTCCCGATTTACATTTTGCAAAATCTCAAGGATGTTTTTTAAGTGCGCAGAAAATGTAGACAGATTCTCTGCAAGATTCTGCCCATCACCAATGTCACATAAAAAGTTCGCATTCATGCAGATATCTGCCTTTTTACATGGCACATGTAATCCACACTGTGCCATCATACTACACAATGCAACGGTCTTTAACGTAACTGTTTTCCCGCCCGTATTCGGTCCCGTAATGATAACACCTGTCGTCTGCTCTCCATCATGAGTTTCACCAATTCTAAAATCCAACGGGACACAAACGGCCTTTTCCATCAATGGGTGTCTGGCTTCTTTTAATATGATTCTACGGTCTGTATTCATATTAGGGCGCACACCATCGTATTCCATGCTGAGCTTTGCTTTGGAAAATGCAAAGTCTAATTTCTCCACAGTTGTCATACTCTGTTTGATAAGTTCTGCCACTTCCAGTACGCGGTCCGTCAATACATACCGGATACGCATTTCCTCATTTTCTTCGTCAATTCGCAGAAGCTGGATTGTTTCGTAATGAGAATACACCGATGTTGGCTCTACAAAAATGGTACTTCCCGTAGCGGATTTATCCATAATAGAACCGCTTATTTTATTGACGTACTCCTTCTTTACCGGAAGGCAAATGTGCCCGTTTCTCATAGTAGAAAACGAGTCCGCCATGTAACTTTTATTGTTGCGCATAATTTGATTTGCTTTATCGCGCATCTTTTCATCTTCGTGTATCAACTGCTTTCGAATGTTAAAAAGCATTGGTGTCGCATGGTCATCTACTCTTCCGTTTCGTATTTGTTGCGCAATTTCCTCACGCACTTCATCGCAACTTTCCAGATTTTCTTCATAGTAGGCAAGCGATAAATCATACGATTTTCCACGATTTAAGTAATCTTTTAATCTTCTTATTGCAGTCAGGTTTGTCGCCACCACCTCTAATTGTTCTGCCGTCAGACAACTTTCTTTTTCTGCTGACGCAAGAATTTCCCGCATTCCCGCAAAGGAAGTAAGCGGCGGTGTTCCGCACTTTTCCATCATCAGCTTTGCTTCTGTTGTCTGGCGCTGCCATACGGTAAGTTCTGTTTCATCTAAAGTTGGTTTCATTGCTTCTATCTGTTTTTTCGCTACATCCGTTAATGCGAAGGTCATCCAAATATTTTTTATTTTATCGAATTCGAGAATTTGTTCTGCTCTATTCATTTCTAATCTCCTGTTATTCTATTACATCTGTTCATATCCTACCGGAGAACGTTTCGAACTAAAATAAAGTTTGCGTTTCGCGCAAACTCTGCGCGCGAGCGGTATTGCGAAGCAATATACTTCTCTTCCGCGAGCTGTGCATCCCTGCGGAGTTTTTTAAATTCGTAGGAAAATCTTATGAATTTAAAAAAGGTTACAGTCCTTCTGCTAGAATTCACTGTAACCTTAAACTTCATATTCTACTCCCTGCCGAAGGCGGGTGCGCTAAATCGGATTTTGTAAATTACTGCATAATGGATAAATGGGCAGACTCCGAGAAGGAATGTCTGACACTGCAACTATTTAGTTCGCTTTGTTCTCCATTTTAGCAATTAACAAAAAATATCCTCGCTTTCTTTTAATGACTTTATTATAGTAATTTGCCTGCAGTTCGTCAATATCTGATGCTTAGCTTTTTCCCTATGACAATCAAATTTCTCTTTCTAGTAATTCGTGTGCCATACGCAAATGTATAATTTCTGAATATTAACACTCTTAAAAAGAAGTATTGAGCATTATTTCATTATTGTATTTTTCCAAGTACATTCTCGGCTACTAAGACACTTCTGGCAAATTAACGCGTAACGCACAATCCAAATATTGAAACTCTAATTTACCTTATGTTACGCTCTTGTTAGATTTTCCGGAAAACTTAAAATCACCTTGTAAACAGGAGGCAATCTGATATAATTAATGAAACAGAAAGATATTACAGAAAAGCTACTTGAAGATTATGAAGATGTATTTGCAGATATTGTTAACGTCCTACTTTTTGACGGAAATCAACTGATTTCTCCTGATGCATTAGCCACTTCAAATGCATCATCTCATTACAAAGCAACCGATAACAAATTACACGAACAGGAACGTGATGTAATAAAGCTTTGGAAAGATAAATGCGTCAATATTGCACTCTTCGGCATTGAAAACCAGACAAAAGCAGAAAAAGTCATGCCGCTTAGAATCTTAAGCTACGATGGTGCTTCTTATCGAGCACAGTTACTAAGAAACCCTTCCGGCAGACTATATCCAGTTGTTACGATTGTATTATACTTTGGTTGGAAATCTCACTGGAATCAACCTAAAGCCCTCAAAAAAGTGCTAGACATTCCCGCTGAGCTAGATGCTTACATTAGCGACTATCAAATCCATGTTTTTGAAATTGCATGGCTATCCGACGAACAAGTATCTATGTTCAAAAGTGATTTTCACATCGTAGCAGACTTTTTCACTCAAATAAGAAAAAATAATGATTACATACCATCTGACACAAAAATC
>JAFYQA010000224.1 GCA_017547315.1 Roseburia sp.
CATTGTAATAGATGCAAAGGAAGAAGTCATCGTTGAAATAGGAAGCAGAAGAGTGGAATTAGATGAAACAGCACTGGTAAGTTTTGATGGTGATAGTGTTGCCGAATTGAGAGTTGGGGATAGATTTTTAATCAAACAGGCTGAGGCAAAAGTGAAGGTTTGTAAATTAAGCGAAGAAAGCTTTTTGGAGATCTTAAGAAAGAAAATGCAGGCGTATTCGTAATCTGAGGAAGGTGCGAGTAGTGCTAGATTGTGGAATGGAGCGAGAGGATGAAAACAAGACGTCAGACTAAAATATTAGAGCTGATTAAAAAATATGAAATCGAGACACAGGAAGACTTATCTGCGTATTTAGAGCAGGAAGGATATCAGGTGACACAGGCGACCGTTTCGCGCGATATTAGGGAATTAAAGTTGACAAAGGTGTCGTTAACAAACGGCAGACAAAAATATGTGGCATTGTTAGAGACGAATGAGGATTTGTCGCAAAAATATGAGCGTATTTTCCGTGACGGTTTTATTTCTATGGATATTGCGCAAAATATTTTGGTGGTAAAGACTGTTTCGGGAATGGCGATGGCAGTAGCAGCTGCGTTAGATGCATTACAGTTACACGAGATAGTAGGGACAATCGCTGGTGATGATACAATTATGTGTGCAGCACGAAGTACTGAGGACGCCATTGCAGTCATTGACAAATTGCGGAAATTCATAGAGTAATAGTAAGTTGGATGTGCAATAAACATACTTCGGGGGAAGTAGAAGGAGATATATGTTACAGAATCTGCATGTGAAAAACTTAGCGTTGATTGATGAGACAGAGGTGGATTTTAAAGAGGGACTGAATATTCTTTCCGGTGAAACGGGTGCCGGTAAGTCAATCATTATTGGTTCTATCAATTTGGCGTTAGGGGAAAAAGTACAGAAGGAAATGCTTCGTGAGAACGGAGAGAATGCATTCGTTGAGTTGGTTTTTTCTGTTGAGAACGAAATACAGAAGAGGGCATTAGAGGAATTGGATGTCATTCCGGAAGATGATTATGTGATTTTGAGCCGCAAAATAGCAAATGGCAGAGGTGTGGCAAAAATCAATGGAGAAAGTGTTCCGGCATCTAAAATGCGAGAAGTTGCGGCGATTTTAATTGATATTCACGGACAGCATGAACATCAGTCGCTTTTACATAAGAAAAAACATTTAGAGATTTTAGATGAGTTTGCGAAAGAGGCTTTAGCTGAGAAAAAAGAAAAATTAAAAGAAGCCTACGCTATTTACAAGGGATTATTAGAAGAGCTAAACCGTGCTGATGTGGACGAGGAAGAACGTTTAAGAGAGGCTTCTTTTTTGGAATATGAGATAAAAGAGATTTCTGAGGCAAAACTCCAGGATAACGAGGATGAAATCATCGAAGAAGAATATAAACGCTACCGTAATGGCAAAAAAATTATGGAAGCTTTACATACAGCATATCAGTATTCCGGTAATGGTGGTGAGAATGCATCCGATTTTACGACGAGAGCATTGAAAGAATTGCAAGGTGCCTCAGCTTTTGATGAGAAAGTAAGAGAATTAGAAGCACAGATGTTGGAGATTGACAATCTGTTGAATGATTTTAATCGTGAAATTGCAGACTATATTGATGAGACAGAGTTTGATGATGAGACGTTTTATGAATTAGAGAAGCGTTTGGATGAGATTAATCATCTCAAATCAAAATATGGTAGAACGATAGCGGATATATTAGCAGCTTTATCGGAAAAGGAAGCAAGACTTGTAAAATTGCAAGATTATGACGCTTACTTAGCTACTTTAAAAGGAAAAGTGGCAGAAGCAGAACAAGAACTTAGAAGTATTTCTATGGAGGTGTCTGCAATTCGTCAAGAATACGCAAAAGACTTGGTGAAAGAAGTGACATCTGCTTTGCAGGAATTGAATTTCTTAGATGTGCGTTTTGAAATGCAGTTTGAAGAACTTTCGAGTTATACAGCAAATGGTCTGGATGAAGCAGAATTTTTGATTTCGACTAATCCGGGGGAACCAGTAAAGTCGCTTGGTAAAGTAGCTTCCGGTGGTGAATTATCACGTATTATGCTGGCGATTAAGACTATTTTAGCGGATAATGATGCGATTGAGACATTGATTTTTGATGAGATTGATAGTGGTATTAGTGGAAGAACAGCACAGATGGTATCTGAGAAAATGAATACCTTAGGATGTAATCATCAGATTATCTGTATTACACATCTTCCGCAGATTGCAGCTATGGCAGATGCACATTATCTGATTGAAAAATCAGTAGAAAACAGTACTACGGTCTCTAAGATTCGCCTGTTAAATGATGAAGAACGAGTGGATGAACTTTCACGTATGCTTGGCGGTGTAGAGATTACCGATAAAGTTCGTGAGAGTGCAAGAGAAATGCGAGAACTTGCATTGCAAAAGAAAGTTTAAAACCATTATCTGTCAAAGTAAAATTAGGATTGAAAACTGAAAAAAGAATCATAATAAAAGAGATAGCATTGTACATATGGTGCTATCTCTTTTTTTCGCGAATAAGCAGAGAGCTTAATGTAGAGATAGGTTATGGAGGAGTTATGGTGAGAGCAGAGTTTTTTAAATGGCTTGCAGGTGTTGGTCTTTGGGCATTATTACTTTTTTCAGTGAAGACATTTTGGGATGCATTGCCGGATCATATTTATGTGAAAGTTGGAGATACAGTGTCTTATGATTTTCAGGTGCCAGTAACTGTCACTGTAAAAGAGGAGGAAACCGAGACTGTTTTTGTAGAAGGGCGTGCGAAGACGGTAGAAAATATAGAACCTTCTTATTATGTGACCTGCAAGCTCTTCGGCATATTACCGGTAAAGGAAATCGCAGTATCTGTAGTAGAGGGAGAAGCGGTTTTTGTGGGTGGTATGCCGGTAGGAATTTATGCGAAAACCAAAGGGATTTTAGTAATCGGAATGGGAGAGGTGACAGATTCTTCGGGAACGAAAAAAAGTCCGGCTAAAAATATGATTAAGGTGGGAGATTATATTGTTAGTGTCAATGGAGAGACCGTGAAAGAAAAGGAAGATTTGGTAAAGTTAGTTCATGAAAATGGAGAGAAGACGGAAGTGATAGGCTTATTCCGGGATGAGAAGTTTATGGAAGTTGGCGTGGACGCGGTACTTTCCGAACAGAATCGTTATATGCTGGGTGTCTGGGTAAGGGATGATATGGCAGGAATAGGAACACTTACGTTTTATCGAAGTGACCAAAGTTTTGGTGCACTTGGTCATCCGATTAATGATGGTGATACGGGAGAGATGCTTTTAATGGAAGAAGGAAAGCTTTACGAAACGGATATTATTGGAATTAAGCGTGGCGAAAACGGAAACCCAGGAGAACTATCCGGTGTGATATCGTATGGAAAGGATAGCTATCTGGGTGAAATTGATACGAATTCTGAAATCGGAATCTATGGAACACTTGATGGGAATTTGAAAAAACTTGAGGTTGGAACTTACTGTGAGATAGGATACAAACAGGAGATTGAAATGGGACCAGCGGTAATTCTATCGGCTGTATCAGGGGAGTTGGACGAATATGATGTCGTTATCGAGGGTGTGAACTTTAGTAGCATGGAGAGTAATAAAGGGATTATTTTGCATGTGACGGATAAGGAACTTTTGGAATTAACTGGTGGCATTGTGCAGGGGATGTCGGGCTCGCCCATTCTCCAAAATGGGCGAATTGTGGGTGCTGTAACACATGTTTTAGTCAATGACCCAACTAGGGGGTATGGAATTTTTATAGAGAATATGCTGGAGCATTGAGTCCAAGCTGGACAGGAGTAAAATGAGGCGATACAAGCTTGCTTGTATGAGCCTCATTTTTGCGAGTGGACAATTTGGCGATAGCCAGGCACTGAGGAAAAGCGAAGCTTTTTCGAAGTGGCTTGGACAGAAAGATTAAGAAAAATAGGGACGAGTTATGTTGGGAGCAACAAAAATTCGCCCATTTTATGGAGGAGAAAAATGAATAAATTTATACCATTATCAAGTTTAAAGGATACAATAGGAATTGTTGAATTATGTAAAAAGGCAGGTGAGCCTGTAGTGGTAAACAGAAATGGAGAACTTAAGTTAGTTATTATGACAAAGGATATTTTCAATGAATATTTTCGGATTAGAAAAGCGAACGGAGAATTAGATATTGAGAAGGAGTATTTTGGAATAAAAAATCAGAATTATGAATTAGAGGCAATCACGATTCAAAAACTAAAAAATCCGGCAGAGATTGTTAGAATATGTGAAAGCATTGATATGCCGTTTCCTATTATTAGAAATGGTTATGATGAATTGTATGTAATGAGTTATAAGGAGTATTTGAGAAGAAAAGCAGTTATAATGTTTGTGAAAAAAACTTTTTGAAACAAAACACAGAAACAAGCAATCTTATTTCAAAAATATGGTGACTTTTTGAAATAAGAGAGTTATAATAAGTGTAGTTATTTCAAAAAAGAGGTGAAAAATTCTCTGCCTGCATAATCAGGCAGGCATTTTACTTCGTAAAACAAGGAGAATTATATGAATCGGGCAGGAATATACGTTGACAATTTAACAGGAGAGGCTACTTATCAATCTTTTAAACCAAATCCATTACCACCTATGCCGGAAATTGAAATGGATGAGGAGATTGTAAAACTTTTAGTAGATGCCAATAAACAACTTGTAAAACTTGATACTGCATCACAGTTAATTTCTAATGCGGATTTGTTTATATCAATGTATGTTAGAAAAGAAGCATTGATTTCTTCTCAAATAGAAGGAACTCAGTGTACTCTTGACGATGTATTAGATCCAGAAGTGGAAGCTAATGCAAATCTTGATGTTTCTGATGTTATTAATTATGTTAAAGCAACACAGTATGCATTAAAACGTCTGGAAAGATTACCTTTATGTTGCAGATTAATAAGAGAAATACATGAAGTATTAATGGAAAATGTTCGTGGACAGGATAAGACTCCGGGAGAGTTTAGACATTCTCAAAATTGGATTGGGCCTGCCAACTGTTCGTTAAAAGATGCCAGATATATTCCGCCTAATGTAGAGGACATGCAAGATGCCATGTCTGATTTGGAAAAGTATATTAATGAAAATGTGAATTATGATCCATTGATTCGAGTAGCACTGATTCATTATCAGTTTGAAACAATACACCCGTTTTTAGATGGAAATGGAAGAATCGGAAGATTGCTGATATTACTCTATCTGATGGAACAGGGATTGCTTACTAAACCGGTCATTTATATATCCTATTTCTTGAAAAAAAACCAGGTAGAATACTATGATCGAATTAGTGAAGTTAGAAGAAGTGGAAACTTTGAACAATGGATAAGATTCTTTTTGGAAGCAGTGAGTAAAGCGGCATCTGATTCATTGGAAGCAATTCGTCAGCTTTCTGCATTGCATGATACTAATATAGAAAAACTTCCGAAGACAACTCGAAGCAAAGATAATTTACGAGCAGTTTTTGATTATATTGAACAGTATCCGATTATTGATATTAAGAGAACTGCAAAGGAATTAGATATTAGTTATAATACAGCAGCTACGGCTGTGAAGAAGCTTGTGGAAATTGGTATTTTGCAGGAAACAACCAATGCGGCGAGAAATAGAGTGTTTGCGTATGAGGAGTATTTGGGGATACTGAGGAAGGATACGTAAGAAAAAATGTGGTGTATAATGCTTGAATTATAAAGATAAAACAGGAAAAGGCGATAGGAGGTTATTTTATGACAAAGAGTAATACAAAATTTTTGGCTTGGGATTTACAAGAGATTGTTTCGACAATTGTTGGGCATCATCCTAATATATCAAAAGTGTATTTGTTTGGTTCGCGTTCATATAAAACGCATAGTTATAGGTCAGATATTGACATTTTAGTAATAACGGATAATATTCCTATTCCGGATGTTGAAGTGAATTCTTGGTTGCATGAAGAATATCCGCCAGTGGATTTGTTTTGTTCGTACGATTCACAAGTTGCAAAGTCAGTGATAAATGGAAGTCTTATTCAATATATTCCAGGAAATAAGTGGGGATATAACAATTTAGCTGAACAATTAGATGCAAAGTTATTGTGGGAACGACAAAAAGGATTTGCAACTGATTTTTCAGATTGGATACAACAAACACTAAATGGAATAAATTATCAAATGAGTATTATTCCTTCATATCCCATTCCTGACTTTGTAGAAACGGTAAATGCAGCTTTGCAATCATTGGAGGCTTCAGGAATTAAAACTTATTATGCAGGAAGTACATGGATAGAAATTAGCAATGAAATAATAAATTTAATTAAGAGAGGGATAAGAAAACCTATAAAATATCAGAAACGAGCAAGATGTTTTTCTTATGATAGTATAAAAATCGAAAATGAATATGATTTTCAAAATATGATTCAGTTTATACTTCGACCTATTTTTCCTGATATTGAATCTGAACCCTTTATAATAAAAATAGATGGAAATGAAAAAAAGGCGGACTTTGCGATAAATGGAAATAAAATTGTGATAGAAGCTAAGTGGGTAGATGATACAAATAAAAAAGACAGTGTTCTAAAAACAATTAGTGGTCTTTCTGATTTTTATATTCAAAATCCTAATATATGTAGTCTTATTTTTCTTGTATTATATAAGAAAGATGTTTCTCTTGATAAGGATGCTCTTGAGAAAATGTTTTCATACGAAAAAAGCACACCACCCATTTTTGTTCGATTTATAGAAAGTGACTATGTTTAAAAATATAGAATTAAAACAAAAAGAGATATCGGAATTTATACATATTAATTAGAGATTTATGCTAATGAGCATAGCATTAATATGAATAATACCACTCCTAAAAATTGTGCAAATACACAAGATTTAGGAGTGGTATTATTGTTCTTGAAGAAAAACATCAAAATTTGCAGAAAATTGTTGCTCCCTACTTGACACGAAGGTGAGTGGCAGCCCGATTTTACAGAATGGGAAGATTGTGGGAGCCGTGACACACGTGCTGGTGAATGATCCGACAAGAGGGTACGGGATTTTTATTGAAAATATGTTGGATGCAGCATTATAAGTGTAGGATGTAAAATAAAAAGCGCCGGAGCATATCCGACGCTTTCATTGTCTTTTAAATTAACCCATCGTGTAGAAAATGCTTGTATCAACACCGATAGGAAGTCCTACTGTTAACCAAAGTACGAGGAGGATTGTCCAGCATACTAAGAATGCAATAGAGTATGGAATCATTGTTGCTGTAATAGTACCGATTCCGGCTTTCTTATCATATTTCTGAGCGAATACGATGATTACTGAGAAATATGTCATTAGCGGTGTGATGATATTTGTAGAAGAGTCACCGATACGGTATGCTAACTGGCAAAGTTCAGGGCTGTATCCTAAAAGCATGAACATTGGTACGAATACTGGTGCAAGGATGTTCCACTTTGCAGAAGCTGAACCCATGAACAAGTTCAGGAATGCAGAGAAGAAAACAAAGATGATAACCAGTGGAATTAATCCGATGTCAGCACTCTTGAAGAAGCTTGCGCCTGAAAGAGCGATGATTGTACCTAATTTTGTGTAGTTGAAGTAGTTGATAAACTGTGAAGAAACAAATGCTAATGCAAGGAAAGATCCCATGGTAGACATTGCTTTGCTCATTGCGTTACATACACCATTTTCTTTTGTGAATGTGCCAACAGTTTTACCATATACAGCACCTGGAATCATGAATAAGAATGTAATCAGCGTTACGATTCCGTTTACGAATGGAGATGCTGGACTACCGAAAATCTGGCCGTTTGCATTTCTCATGAAAGAATCAGCTGGAATACAAGCGATTACGATTACTGCAATGTAAATTAATGTAGCAATACCAGCATTTCTTAACCCTTTTCTTTCGATGTCAGTGATCGTTGTTAAAGAAAGGTCTTCTTCACCGTGAACTTCACCTGTGTATTTACCAAGACGTGGTTCAACAACTTTATCTGTGATAAATGCACCGAGAATCGTGATCAGGAATGTAGATGCAATTAAGAACCAGTAGTTACCCATTACGGCTACTTCGTAGTTCGGATCGATAATGGAAACAGCTGCCTGAGAAATACCGGCAAGCAATGGATCTAATGTACCGATCAATAAGTTTGCAGAGAATCCACCAGATACACCAGCGAATGCGGCTGCAAGACCAGCCATTGGATGACGTCCGTATGCACGGAAGATCATAGCTCCAAGTGGAATGAGGATAACGTATCCTGCATCACTTGCAATGTTGGACATAACACCTAAGAATACAACCATCGGTGAGATAAGTTTTGCAGGAGTTACAGTTACAGTTCTTTTTAAGAGTGTGTTAATAAGACCTGACTGTTCCGCAACACCTACACCGAGCATAGCTACAAGTACCATACCAAGTGGTGCATAAGTTGTAAAGTTAGATACACAGTTTGTTAACATGTATGCAAGACCATCTTTTGTAAGAAGGCTTACTACAGTTATAGTCTGTTCTTTGAGTTCACCATTAGAAATAAGTTCGCCTGTTGCGGAAAGTCCCGTAGCTGAAAGAATCGCTGAAAGAACTACGATAATTAATGCTAAGCCTGCAAACAGAGCAACTGGGTGAGGAAGTTTGTTACCAACAGCCTCAATGCCATTGAGCCAACGATTATAACCGCTAACTTTTTTGTTTGAGTTTTCTTTTGTCATTTAGTCTCTCCTTATGATTTTTTGTGATATTTAATCTTAATTACTAGAATTGTTCGAGTAACCTTTGAATGAAAGTGTTGTGCATATATTCATGCAATATAAAAATCTTTAGATTCATATTTTTACCCAAACAATAGTCGCCATTATAACACATAACTGGTGTGTGTGACAAGATAATTTTTTGCTTATTATCAAGTATTTATACTGAATAAAAATATACAGAACAGTTCTTTCTTGGTATAATATTCATGCTATAATGTGATAAAAACAAAAATAATGCATATAGGAGGTAGCAGATGAATAACAGACCGAGAGGCCGGCAGAGAAATATTATCGGTCAGGGAAAAGATATAAGGCGGCGTGGTGTTGGACTAGGCAACGGTCCTGTGGGTGGATTCGGACGTACACCTCGCAATTCTTCCGGTGGTGCACGGCGCGGGAATGCTACTCGTTCTGGAGGAGGACTTGGAAGCGGCAAATTGATTCTGTTGCTTTTAGTGCTCTTGCTAGGCGGTGGCGGTGGTATGGGAGGACTCTTCTCTGGATGGGACAGTGGTATTCCTTCTTCTTCCCAGAACGATACAACAAATAGTTACTATGAATATCTTATGGGAAATCTTGGAGGTGGAAGCGTATCCAACGGCTGGGATGCCCAGAATAACACACAGGTATTGAATACTTCGGTAGTCGCAGGTGCAAGAGATAAATATACAGAAATCCTTGGCGGAGGCAGAGACGAAGTGACACTGATGGTGTATCTTTGTGGTACCGATTTAGAGTCTAGAAGCCAGATGGCTACCATGGATCTTCAGGAAATGGTGGCTGCAGACATCGGTGAGAATGTGAATCTAATCGTATATACCGGTGGTTGCAAGCAATGGCGGAATAATGTACTAGACAGTAACAAAAACCAAATTTGGCAGGTCAGAGATGACGGATTGGTTTGTCTTGAGAAGAACATGGGAAGTGTGTCCATGACGGAACCAGATACTCTTTCTTCTTTCATTCAATGGTGCGCAGAGAATTTTCCTGCCAACCGGAATGCTTTAATTTTCTGGGATCATGGCGGAGGCTCTGTCAGTGGTTTTGGATATGACGAAAAATTTCAGACTAGCGGTTCCATGAGTCTGGCAGAGATTGACCAGGCTTTAACGGATGGTGGCGTGCAGTTTGATTTTGTGGGTTTTGATGCCTGCCTGATGGCCACAGCTGAAAACGCCCTGATGTTGACCAAACATGCAGACTATATGATTGCAAGTGAGGAAACGGAACCAGGCATCGGTTGGTACTATACGAACTGGCTGACGATTCTTTCTGAAAATACTTCTGTATCTACACCGGAACTTGGAAAAGAGATTATTGATGATTTTGTAGAAACTTGTGCCGCGAAGTGTGGAGGACAGTCTACGACATTGTCGATTGTGGATTTGGCAGAAGTAGAAGCTACGGTTCCAAAAGCTTTAGTGGCATTTTCTAACGATACATACGAGCGAATTAGGAATGAGGAGTATGCACAGGTTTCTAATGCCAGAAGTGACGCAAGAGAATTCGGCTCATCAAGCAGGATTGATCAGGTGGATTTGGTACATCTGGCAAAGAATATGAATACTGAGGAAGGTGATGTTTTAGCGGAGGCTTTACTGGGAACCGTCAAGTATAATCGAACATCTTCTAATATGACAAATTCCTACGGCATTTCCATTTATTTTCCTTTCCGAAAGGCATCTATGGTGGATAGTGCAGTAGATACCTATGAGCAGATTGGTATGGATGACGAGTATGCACGCTGCATTCAGGCGTTTGCCAGCATGGAAGTCAGCGGACAAGCGGCGGCCGGAGGTACCGCATCTCCGCTGCCGACTCTACTAGGAATTCCGGCATCTGTCCTTGGTAGTGACAGCAGTGTGGAAATGATTGGTCAGCTTCTGGATGTATTTTTAGGAGGCGACGTAGGAAGTATTGCAGGACTCACCGGCTTGAATACGGATTTTCTTTCCGGCCGTGCACTGGATGCAGAGGATATGGCTGCTTATATTGCGGATAATAGTTTTGACAGTACTTTGCTGACATGGGAAGAAACAGACCATGGTGCAGTTATTTCATTGCCGGAGGAACAGTGGGCACTGGTACAGACTCTTCATGCGAATATGTTCTATGATGATGGGGCAGGTTATATTGATCTGGGTTTGGATAACGTATATGAATTCGATGCAGCTGGCAATTTGCTGGCACCGGATGAAATGACATGGATTGCTATAAACGAGCAGCCGGTTGCCTACTATCATGAATCTACGGTAGAATCTGGTGAAAGTTACAGTATTACCGGACGTATTCCGGTGTTGTATAACGGTGAAAGAGCAGAATTGGTAGTTGTATTTACCGATAAAGATCCGTATGGCAGCGTGGCAGGTGTCAGACGTGTCTACAATAATGGCGAGACCACAACAGTAGCCAAGACGATGGATACAGTGGTAGCTGGCGATGTAATCGATTTTGTATGTGATTATTATAGCTATGATGGCGAATATCTAGATAGTTATATGTTCGGTGAACAGTTGGTAGTTGATGGCGAGTTGGTAATTAGCGATGTATATATTAATGCGGATGCAGCGAACCTGACCTATCAGTTTACAGATATTTATAATCAGGAATATTGGACAAGCACAGTGCAGTAGGACAACTTATATGATAGGAAAAGAAATGTAAAATACAAACATGCCCGACTTCTTGCGGCGCAGGAAAGTCGGGCATGGTATTTTAAAAAGAACATATTAGTTTTCTAACAAGCATTTCAATAGTCGGCTGTTATCTTCCGGATTCATAAAGCAGAATCTGATATACTTATTATCGAGGAATGGGAAGGTAGAACAGTCA
>JAFYQA010000225.1 GCA_017547315.1 Roseburia sp.
ATCATCATCAGATAGTTATGTTCCGTATTCAGGCCATTAGGAAGCATCTGCGTCACTTCTTCTTTCGCCTTCATTATTGCCTCTGCTTGAGACATCCGGCACTCTTCCATGAGCTCCTTTGCATGGTCTTCAACACTCCATTGACAGAAGTTTTCGAATTCTTTGTTTGTCATTTTTCTAATTTTTACTGACATACAGTTTTTCTCCTACGAATTGGCATTTAATCGGTTATTTCAGGATCTCCAATTTCTTCATTCCCCAAATAAACTTTATATGATTTTCCTTCATGCAGATTCATAATCTGTCTGCGCAGCTTAGAAGGATATAACGGAGTCGTATTCAGCGTCTTAATATTCAGCCAGTCGTATCCAACTTGACTTGTATCACTCTGTAAAATAGCATTCTCGATCTTGCCCTTATACTCGCACAAAAACACGAGGTCAACACGATGAAACTTTTCTCCATGTAACCCTTCAATCACAAATACTAAATCTTTTACCTCTACCTGCAAGCCCAATTCTTCTGCCACTTCCCTGCATACTGCCTCAGGAAGAAGTTCTTCTGTATCCTGTCCGCCTCCGGGCATGATATACCACTCTTCTTTGCCGTCGCTGATTTTTATCGCAAGCATTTTACCATCTTTTATTATCAATGCTTTCGCGGCATTTCTAATCATTCGTTCCATGGTACGTTACCTCTTCCCCAGTTTAATTTAACGTTAATTTATACTTCTTCCCCTTTTCGTTCTCCTCGTATGCTACAAATCCGCACTTCTCAAAGCAACGTCTTGAACCCTCGTTAAAGTGATATATCTCGTCCACATATAACCTGTCGTATCCCAGATCTCTGCCGCGCTGTATCAACGCACGAACTACTTTTCCACCAACACCTTTACCACGGTATTTTTTATAACCAATTACAATCGGCATATCCTCCTGCCAAAAAGTCACATCACCGATTGGCACATATCCATCACCTTCTAACGCCTCAATAAAATATAATTCACCATGCTGGTTCAAGTATCCGTACATGCCATTTAACTTTCCCTGAGAGTATGGTTCTTCCACACCATCAACTAATTTTACGGTCTCAATATCCTGATACCATTCAAATGCAAAATCGTGTTTGCCGTCATATTTGCGCAAACGGAACTGCTCATCAATCTGTATGAATTCCGGCTGTGTAATTCCTTCAATTGGCATAATTAATCCTCCATATTTTCTTTCGGAAAATGCAAACCCTCTGGTGAGCAGAGGATTTTCTTCTTAATATAAATCAAATTCCCACTTACCCTTTTCTTTGTGATAGTAAAATTCACTCAACTCATCTGACTCAAAAATTTTTACCATCGCTTCCATGTCTTCTGCCAACTGATACTCGCATAATTTTTCCCGCGGAATCCAGAAAACTTCACCCTCATACGAAGACTTTAATTCCCCCGAAAACTTATTGGTCTTGTAAAACATAATTACATAACGCGCATCGTCAGTTCCCTGGAACTGCTTCACGCCACACAAAACCGGATTTTCAATATCAAGTCCCGTTTCTTCTTTTACTTCTCGGATAACTGACTGTGTAAATGACTCTGTATACTCTACATGACCGCCCGGAAACGTAACGCCCGGCCAGTCTTTTTTGAGTCTGTCCTGCACTAAAATATTACCTTTGTCATCGTATATCATGCACATGTTCATGAACACCGCCTGCTCTTTCTTTGCCATGTTAAAATTCTCCCTCGCCTATCTCTTCTCACATTATACTCCATGCCCTTTTAGATTTCTATTTTTCCAACGTTACACCAACTAATTGGCAACTTGATATATAACGTGATTTTATTGACGCAGGCATATAGTAACCGTATACTGTAGATAGCATCAACTTTATATGTTTCGTTGGAAAGGTTAATTGATTATGGAAGAAAGAGGAAAGAAAATTATTGAAGCATGTTTAAAAGAGAATAGTAAGAATCCGGTAAGTATTTTTTATAATATAGCTCAAATGGATTTTGTCAGAATACA
Organism: Roseburia sp.; assembly: GCA_017547315.1. Next base: position 2,019 of record JAFYQA010000225.1, read on the forward strand.
TGGACCAGAACACCATATATTGGATGGGGCAGCTATTTTGACTGCTTTTTATAATGCAGGTGGTGAAATTAATTTGCAGAATAGTTTGCATGAACTTATGAAACGAGGGTTGCAAATGCCAGGTGCAACATGCGGCATGTGGGGTGTATGCGGATCTGTAACTTCTATGGGCGCAGCCCTTTCTATCATTGATGGTACAGGCCCATTAAGTTCTGATGATTCCTGGGGAAAACACATGGAGTTTACATCTAAAGCATTATATAGTTTATCGCAAGTGGGTGGACCAAGATGTTGTAAAAGGGATGCATTTTTGAGTTTTCAAAAAGCAATCGAATATATAAATGAAAACTACAACGTGCAATTGGAAAATGGCAGAATCGAATGTTACTTTAGCGAAAAGAATGAACAATGCATCGAGGCAAAATGTCCTTTTTATAAGAAACCAAAGAAAAAAGTAGCATTTATATGTGTGCATAATTCCTGTCGAAGTCAGATTGCAGAGGCACTTGGAAAACACTTAGCAGCAGATGTTTTTGAATCTTTTTCAGCAGGAACAGAAACCAAACCACAGATTAATCAAGATGCCGTCCGGATTATGAAAGAGCTACATGGAATTGATATGGAACAGACACAGTATTCAAAATTAATTACAGATATTCCAAATCCTGATGTAGCAATTTCAATGGGATGTAATGTTGGATGTCCTTTTATTGGCAGAGCATTTGACGATAATTGGGGATTAGAAGATCCTACCGGAAAATCAGATGAAGAATTCATGATTATTATCAAAGAGATTGAAAATAAAATTTTACAGTTAAAGAATGAATTGATATAAAAAGAACAGCCATTCCTTAGAACAAAAGTCTAAGAAATGGCTGTTTATCAATATTTCTTATTTACCGCAGTAAATTTCAATCGCTTTCGCTGTAAATTCTGCGGTTCCTTCACCACCGGCTTTGTCGATATTCTCAGTAAACTCACCGCCTGCATTATACATATGTCCGAGTCCCGACAAAATCTGTGTTGTGCAGTTGTAGTAATGCTTGGTAATATAACCCTGCAATTTCTTTACCTGCTCCTGAACTTCTGCATCCGCAGGGTCTTTGTCCTTCATGGAACCAAATACTACAAACATTTTCATAAGGCCACTGGCAATGTCCTTTGTATCCTCTTCGGTCCAATCTTTACTCTTTTCTTCAAATTCCTTGTACGCTTCCGTCTTTCCCCACTGCTCTTTTGCGCGTTCGCTGTACTCATCAAGTTTTTTCGTATCAAATGCTGAAAAATCCATATGCTTCACTCCTAACATTTTTATTCCACGAGCAAAATTTATCAGGTTCTCCAGATGCTCTTTTTTTAGCATCAGCAGTTCAATTTGCTGTTCTAGCGCCTTATTCCGATCAAAGTTCGGTGCATCCAGAATTCCTCTGATTTCCTTTAGCGGAAATTCCAAT
>JAFYQA010000226.1 GCA_017547315.1 Roseburia sp.
GCTGATGCAGAAAGCTTTGAAGAAGTAGCATTTGATAAAGCTGCAGCGGAAGAAATGATGGCTGCTGGCGGATTCAAAGATTCTATTGACAATGTACAGAAAGCAATCGCTGGTGGCGAGACCGTTGGTCATGTTATTACAGTAACAGCCAAAGACGGTAGCCAGGGCAGTATCACAATGTCAGTAGGTATCAGAAATGATGGTACAGTTAATAGTTATTCTATTACATCCATCGCAGAAACACCTGGTCTTGGTATGAAAGCAGTAGAACCTGCATTCATCGCTAACTTTGAAGGCAAGAACGTTTCTGAATTCGTAGTTGTTAAAACTGCACCAACTGCTGAGAACGAAATCGAAGCAATTGCAGGTTCTACAATTACTACAGATGCAGTTGCAAATGCTGTAAACGCAGCAATTGTATATGCAAATAGTTTAGTAGGAGGTGCTCAGTAATGAATAAATATGTTGAACGTTTGTATAACGGTATTATTAAAGAGAACCCTACTTTTGTATTAATGCTTGGTATGTGTCCAACACTTGCGGTTACATCTTCAGCGATTAACGGTTTAGGTATGGGACTTTCTACTACAGTAGTATTAATATTTGCGAACCTTTTGATTTCTATTTTTAGAAAAGTAATTCCAAATGGTGTGCGTATTCCAGCATTCATCGTAATTGTTGCTTCACTTGTAACAATCGTTGAATTCTTATTAAAAGCTTATATTCCTGCATTATCAGAGTCTTTAGGTGTATACATTCCACTTATCGTAGTAAACTGTATCATCTTAGGTCGTGCAGAAAGCTTTGCATCTAAGAATGAACCAGTTATCTCTATCTTTGATGGTATTGGTATGGGTCTTGGATTTACAGTAGGTCTTACAGCAATCGGTTTAATCCGTGAAATCTTAGGTGCAGGTACTATTTTCGATGCTCCTGTATTAGTAAACCTTGGTTATACACCAATGACAATCTTTATTATGGCACCTGGTGCATTCCTTGTACTTGCTTTCTTAGTAGCTGGAATGAACATCATCCGTGAGAAGATGGAGAAGAAGGGTACACCATTAGCAAAACCTTCTGGATGTATTTCAGGTGGCGATTGTGCAGGTTGTGCAAGCGCAGGTAGCTGTTCACTTCCAGAGAAGAAAGAAAATTAAGGAGGAAATAGACAATGGGAGAAACATTAGGAAGTTTATTTACAATTGCCATTACCTATGCAATTGTTAACAACGTTGTATTAAGCCAGTTCCTTGGGATTTGTCCTTTCCTCGGAGTTTCTAAGAAAACAGAAACAGCTGCTGGTATGGGCGGTGCTGTAATCTTCGTTATTACAGTTGCTGCATTTGTAACAGGTGTTATTTATAAAGTTATCTTAGCAAATGAAGCTTTATTAAATATGGGTATCGACCTTAGATACTTAAAAACAATCGTATTCATTTTAGTTATTGCTTCTTTAGTACAGTTCGTAGAAATGTTCTTAAAGAAGATGATGCCACCATTATATCAGTCACTTGGTGTATTCTTACCACTTATTACAACAAACTGTGCGGTTCTTGGTGTTGCATTAAATGCAGTTACTTATGAATACAATTTATTAGAAACAGTAGTTTACGGTCTTGCTACAGGTGTTGGTTTCTTTATCGCAATCGTGCTTATGGCAGGTATCCGTGAAAAAATCGAATACAATGATATTCCAAAACCATTCCAGGGTACAGCAACAGTATTGTTGATTTCTACTCTTATGGCGATTGCGTTTATGGGATTCTCAGGTATGAAGATCGGTTAGGAGGAAAAGAGTAATGGTAGGTATTATTGCAGCGGCTGCTGTCGTTGGTATTGTTGGTATCCTTCTTGGATTTTTCCTCGGCGTATCTGGTGAAAAATTCAAAGTAGAAGTAGATCCTAGAGAAGAAGCAATTTGTGAAGTTCTTCCAGGTAATAACTGTGGTGGTTGTGGTTATGCAGGATGTTCTGGTCTTGCTGCAGCTATCGTAAAAGGAGAAGCACCTGTAAATGCTTGTCCAGTAGGTGGTGCACCAGTTGGTGCTAAAGTTGGTGAAATCATGGGTGTTGCTGCAGAAGAAGGTGCTAAGATGGTAGCTTTCGTTAAATGTGCAGGTACTTGTGAAAAAGCGAACAACGATTATGTATATTCAGGAACACGTAACTGTGCAACTATGATGTTCGTACCAAACGGTGGTCCTAAAACATGTAACTATGGATGTCTTGGATATGGTACATGTGTAGCTGCTTGTCCATTTGATGCAATCGCAATCGTTGATGGTGTAGCTGTAGTTGACAAAGAGCAGTGTAAAGCATGTGGTAAATGTATCGCAGCTTGTCCTAAGAACTTAATCGAACTTATCCCATACGAAGCAAAACATGCTGTACAGTGTAGCTCAGGAGATAAGGGTAAAGACGTTATGAAAGCATGTTCAGTTGGATGTATCGGATGTATGTTATGTCAGAAGAACTGTCCAGAAGGTGCAATTACAGTAACAAATAACGTGGCACACATTGATCAGACAAAATGTACCGGTTGTGGCATTTGTGTTGAGAAGTGTCCAAAGAAGATTATTCTTTAATAATTTTCTTCGAAGATTATCTTATAGTAAATGATTTAAAAGGTAATTGATAAATAAAGAGAGAGTCTAATTTTAAGTTTGGTTTCTAGCAAATTTAAAATTAGGCTCTCTCTTTTGGTTTATATATTTACGCTGTAAAAATATATAAATAAAAGTAACTGTGCTTTGGAGAAAGTGTTTGATGAGGATGAAGATTGTGGTATGATAAGAAGTAGAGTAAGAAGGATATTAAAGGAGAAGCGGAATGAAAAATGTAATTTCTACAAATGGAACTATGACACTTCATAGCGTCCGTTTACATAGAGGTGACGACTTTTTGTTGGCAATTAAGGCGTTAGCAAAGGAAAAACATATCAAAGCAGGGGTTGTATTATCTGCAGTAGGTTGTGTTTTGGAGGCGAAACTTCGAGATGCAAGTGGTGTAACAATCAGAGCAGTGAAGGAACACTGTGAAATTGTAAGCCTAAATGGTAC
>JAFYQA010000227.1 GCA_017547315.1 Roseburia sp.
CTGTTCTACCGCCTTTTTATCGATTCCCTCTTCTGATTCGAAGTGATTATAAATCTCTACAAATAACTCTGCACGGATGGTCACATTCATTTTTTTACCCATGAATGCATCGGTGACACCCTGGCGAATAATTACTACCAACGCTGAGAGAATCTGACCATATTCTTCTCCCAATTCTGCTACTGCATATGCCGGATTTGCAAAGCTTTTTCCGTAATTCTCAGGTAAAATATCACCATATACAGCTTCATTATCGCGCTGACATTCTTCCATGCTTCTGCTTGCAAGAAGTCCTTTTTCTTTTCTCTGCAAAATATCTGCCAATGTCAGAATGAATTTTGCTGTTCTTTTAAAATAAGAATCATACTGAGCCGGTACGTCTGTCGCCTCTGCGATAGATGCGATACGTTCCATCACTAGTTCAAAACGCTCTGCCGCCAACTCATTTGATTCACGATAAAGTTCTTCGTAATACATGAACCCCAATCTGCCTTTCTACTTTTTGTTACTATTTCTATTATGCAAGTATCATTCCCATCACATATAATGCAATCCAAGTCACTAATGCCACTACCGAGCAAACGGTTCCCAGATACGGAAATACTTTAAAGGAATTCTCTTCCTTCAAACTCATCACTGAAAATACCGTTGCCACAACTGCTAGTATCATCGATGTAACTCCGGCACTTCCCAGATACATACTGCCGGCACCTCTATGTGTATAAGAATTCCATACTACATAAATAAATATACCTATTGACACCGCAGCAATTAAAAATCCCGCAATCCCACGTTTTGACTGTTTCTTCTCCGTGAATTTATAATTACCACGTCTTCTTTTTTTCCTCATACCAATTGCCATTGCTATCCACCTGCTTTATTCCATCCTGTGTCTGACTATTGTATCTAGCGCACTTTTACTTTCGATACCACCATCTGCGCACAATCTTATACACTATATAACCAAGGATTCCTCCTAATGTATTCAAAATAATATCATCTACATCAAAACTTCCCACTTTAGTTATAAGCTGAATCAATTCTACAAGTACACTTAATTCAAAACTATACAAAAGTGTATTCCAAATTGTCCTACAACGTGTTGCAAACACCGGCAAAAAAAATCCAAATGGCATAAACGCCACTACATTTCCCACCAAATTTAAGATGACTGCTTCCATTCCCAGCACTTCATAGTAATGAATAAAACGCTTAATCTCATGAAATGGAATTAAATTATAGTGATATTCTCTCTCTGAATATGTCCTGCCCATTTCTTCTGAAAAAAACAAAAAATAGAACAAAACTACAAAATACAGAAAAAACAACACAATGGCAAAAGCACGGATACCCGTGCTCTTCCTTTTATTTACAGCCATACTGTTCGTAATACTTATCAATTGCTTCTTTGATTGTGTCATCAATTACAACTCTTCCCTGGCATTCACGATTGTGTAAATGTTCTGTTACTTCTGCCATTGTAACGATTGCACGTGCATCAAAGCCATATGTTTCTCTGATTTCATCTAAAGCACTCTTCACGCCGCCAAGGCCTACTTCCATACGGTTTAAAGAAACCATAAGACCAACGATTGTTACATCTGCAGCACCTTTTACCTTTGGAACTGTCTCTTCCATAGATTTACCAGAAGTTGTAACGTCTTCGATCATAACAACTCTGTCACCATCTTTTAATTTGCTTCCAAGGAAACTTCCCTTATCTGCACCGTGGTCTTTTTCTTCTTTACGATCTGAGCAGTAACGAACTTCTTTGCCGTATAACTGGCTGTATGCGATAGCTGTTACTACTGCGATTGGAATACCTTTGTAAGCTGGTCCAAATAATACATCAAAATCATCACCATAGTTGTCATGAATTGCTTTTGCATAGTATTCGCCAAGTCTCATTAACTGGCTACCTGTTACGTATGCACCTGCATTCATGAAGAATGGTGATTTACGTCCACTCTTTAATGTGAAATCACCAAATTTGAGCACATCGCTCTCTACCATAAATTCAATAAACTCCTGCTTGTATGCTTCCATTTCCTTAAAATCCTCCTTTATTTTCGGGCCTTGCAGCCATTCTTAACTTATCAAAAAATCGCTACTACACACTTACTACACACTTTTGTGTGTAGAAACGATATTCTTACACACTTATTGATTATACCTAATCTGTCAAATCCTGTTCCATCAATTCCAAAGCATCTTCTAATGTTTCATTTGTCACATGACAATACAAATCCATTGTCGTCTTCACTGATGCATGACCGAGAAGTTCCTGTAACGTCTTCGGCTGCATCTTTTTCTCAATACATCTTGTAGCGAACGTATGGCGGGTACAGTGAGGCGTAAATCTTTCAAATTCCGGTTCTCTTGTTCTAACACGATTCAACACACAGTCAATTGCTTCCTGCACAATAAACTGCTGCGTAGGCTGATTATTCTTCGTGACAAATACCAGATTCTTGTATTCTTCCGGTGCCACTTTACCCTTTGCTTCAATCCGCTCTTTTTGAACCTGTTGTCTCTTTAATGCATTGTAAGCATTTGTGGTCATTGGAACCTTGCGCTTGCTTTTTTTAGTTTTACACTTATGTATTTCAAAAATGTATTTTCCATCTTTTCTGAAATAACACAACGTTCGACGTACATGTATCTGCTTTTTCTTAAAGTCTATATCAGCCCATGTAAGCCCCATAATCTCGCCAATTCGCAATCCGGTTTCAAACGCCAATACAAAAAGATTATAATAAGAACTTTTCACTGCCTCTTCTAAAAAGATTTTCGTTTCTTTTCTTGTCAGCGCCTTACGTTTCTCAGTTTCTTCTTCAAATTCCTCTTTAGGGATAACTGTATTAAGCTGTTTTGCTACATTCGTTGTAAGCAAGTGTGAATCGATTGCCTGATTAAGCATAGCAACCAATAACTTTTTGGATGTTTTTCTTGCATTATCAGAACACAACTCATTAAATGCATTTTGAAGAATAAGCAAATTAAGAGACGTTAATTTACGCCAGCCCAACGCTTCTTTCACTCGTTCGTACTGTGTGCGATACGTTTCCTTTGCAGAGTCTCTGCAATTTTTCTTAAAAGTATCCAACCAAATCTCAAACCACTCGTCTAACGTAACATCTTTGGTTACCACGTTAAGACATTTCTCGTCTTCATACTGTGCATCCCTTAATTTCTTCCGCACTTCATTATATGTCTTGCCATATACTGTCTGTTTTCTTCCGAATCGATTTGTAAATCGTCCTTGGTATAATCCGTCTTTTCTTTGACTAATACCTTTGCCTAACTCTTTACCATTAAGCGATTTCCCCATTTGTGTCTCCTTTCTTTGTGTAGTATCGAAAGGACACATCAAATATCCACATCATACTACCATAAAACCCACTAACTTTCAACATTTTAAACGCCTATCTACAGGCAATATTCGCATGTTTCCTACAGAATCTGTTCTAAAAGCCATGCGTCTAATCTTTTCTTGTGTGCGTACAAACGATTTCCGATACGAACCGTAAACTGATTTTTCGGATCAGCTAATAATTCTCTTGCTTTTGTTTGTCCAATTCCCAAATACTCACACAATTCTTTTACATTCAACAATGCTTTTTCTTTCATATTTTGTACTCCTTCACAACCATGTTTGTTTTCAGAGGCAATACATTCATGATTTTTACTAATGTACTGTTACTCTTTTATTAAACATGGTTATGAGTTCTGCAAAGAAAAACGCATTTGGAATCCCATCATGAAATGTCGGTTCTATGCGTCTCCATGGTTTGCAGTCGCACTAAACATTCAAAGTATCTAAGCATTAATGTATCTCGTTCGTATAGCAATTCTTCTAAGTCACCCACCATTTGGACTACTTCTAACAAATAGCCAGAAGATTCTTCCCTCTCAGCTTCTGCCGTCTCATTCTGCTCTTCTGAATTTGAAAATCGTTTCAGATATTCTTCGGCCCATTCAGACATATTACATTCACCCTGTTCTACAATATTATCCTGGCCGTTTTTAAGCACCAGCAGAATCTTTGCGATTTCTCTGCATGTCTCCATGATCTGCAACCCCAAAGTACATTTCTCATATCTGCACTCCAGATATTCGAGTTCCGACTTTGACGATTCAATTTCTTTGACCAATTTGGTCACATCAACATAATCCATTAATTTTTCCTCCAAAATAATTTTGGTCAAGTGACAAGGTAAATGCAAGTTTGACATAGTAAATGCAACCCCAAAATAATAAAAAAG
>JAFYQA010000021.1 GCA_017547315.1 Roseburia sp.
AACTTCGCTTCTTGATTTTTTACTAACCATCTTCACACTCTCCTTACTTATTTCTTACCAGTTTTACCAACTTTACGTCTGATAACTTCATCAGCATATTTAATACCTTTACCTTTGTATGGTTCAGGTCTTCTCTTATCTCTGATTTCTGCTGCGTATTGGCCTACTTTTTCTTTATCGATACCTTTTACGGTGATTTTGTTTTGTCCTTCAAGTACTGTTTCAACACCTTCTGGATCAACCATTTCTACCGGATGAGAGTATCCTAAGCTTAATGTTAACTTGTTACCTGATTTTGCTGCTCTGTAACCTACACCGTTTACTTCAAGAACTTTTTCGTAACCTGCTGTTACACCAACAACCATGTTGTTGATAAGTGTTCTTGTAAGTCCGTGTAATGATTTCATTCTCTTTAAATCATTTGGTCTTGTTACAACAATTGTTTCGCCTTCTTGTTTGATTTCCATTTCTACTGGAAGTTCTTTTACAAGAGTTCCTTTTGGACCTTTTACAGTCACTTTGTTATTTTCTGCGATTTCAACAGTAACCCCTGCTGGTACTGTGATTGGCAGTCTACCGATACGTGACATATCGTTTACCTCCTACACTTAAATTCTCGGAATAGGTCTATGCCTATTCTGTTTTCAGTTACTTTTATAAGGTAGTTCTCTTCGCCAAGCTCGCCCTTCACGCTTTGCGCTCGGGCTTGCTAATCTCAGAGAACGGCTTTCGCACTAACCTCACGCTATGCGTTCGCTAAGTGCTCAATGCCTACCAAACGAAGCAAAGAACTTCTCCACCGATTTGAAGTTTTCTAGCTTCTTTGTCTGTGATAACACCTTGGTTTGTTGAGATGATAGCTGTTCCAAGTCCACCTAATACTCTTGGAAGTTCTTCGCTGTTTGCGTATACACGAAGACCTGGTTTAGAGATTCTCTTAAGACCTGAAATAACTTTTTCATTCTTGTCTGCACCATATTTTAATGTGATGCGGATTGTTTTAAAGTTTCCATCTTCTACGATGTCATATTTTGTAATGTAACCTTCGTTGAAAAGAATATCAGCGATAGCGATTTTCATTTTTGACGCTGGAACATCAACTGTATCATGTTTAGCAGTGTTTGCATTACGAATTCTTGTAAGCATATCTGCGATTGGATCTGACATTGTCATTCTACTTTTCCTCCTTACCAGCTTGCTTTCTTAACACCTGGGATTTGTCCCTTGTATGCTAATTCACGGAAACATACTCTACAGATTCCGTATTTTCTTAAATATGCATGTGGACGTCCACAAATTCTACAACGATTATACTCTCTAGTAGAGAATTTTTGTTTACGTTGTTGTTTAATTTTCATAGATGTTTTTGCCATGAAATTTTTCCTCCCTACTATTTTGTAAATGGCATATTGAATAATTTCAATAATTCACGAGCTTCTTCGTCTGTTTTTGCAGTTGTAACAAAAATTACATCCATACCTCTTACTTTGTCAATCTTATCGTATTCGATTTCTGGGAAGATAAGTTGTTCTTTGATACCAAGAGCATAGTTACCTCTTCCGTCGAATGCGTCTGGATTAACACCTCTGAAGTCACGTACACGAGGAAGTGCAAGGTTCACCAAACGGTCAACAAACTCGTACATTTTTTCTCCTCTTAATGTAACTTTACATCCGATAGCCATACCTTCTCTGATTTTGAAGTTCGCTACTGATTTTCTAGCTTTTGTGATAACAGCTTTTTGACCTGTGATTTTCTCAAGGTCAGCTACAGCTGATTCTAAAACTTTGTGATTATCTTTTGCTTCGCCAACACCCATGTTGATAACAACTTTATCAAGTTTTGGCACTTCCATAATATTCTTATAACCAAACTTTTTAATCATTGCTTCAACGATTTCATTTTGGTACATTTCTTTAAGTCTACTCAAAGCTTTGTTCCTCCTTCCTTGGATTAGTCAATAACTTCGCCTGTTGATTTTGCAACACGTACTTTTTTATCTCCATCCATCTTGAAGCCAACTCTTGTAGCTTTACCTTTGTGAATGTACATTACGTTAGAAGCATCAATAGGTCCTTCTTGTTTCACAATACCACCATTTTGGTTAGCAGCACTTGGTTTTGTGTGCTTTGTAATCATGTTAACGCCTTCTACTTTAACTGTACCGTTTTTGTGATCAACAGCGATAACTTTACCTTCTTTGTCTTTATCTTTACCAGCGATTACTTTAACCATATCGCCCATTTTAATTTTCATTGTTGACATACTCGGCACCTCCTTATAATACTTCTGGAGCTAAAGAAACGATTTTCATGAATTGTTTTTCACGAAGTTCTCTTGCTACTGGTCCAAAAATACGAGTTCCTCTTGGGTTTTTGTCATCTTTAATAATTACTGCTGCGTTTTCATCAAATTTGATGTATGAACCATCTTTACGACGAGCACCTTTAACGCTACGTACAACTACGGCTTTAACAACATCACCTTTTTTAACAACGCCGCCTGGTGTTGCATCTTTAACAGAAGCTACGATTACATCACCAATGTTTGCATATCTTCTAGTAGAACCGCCCAATACACGGATGCAAAGTAATTCTTTTGCACCTGTGTTGTCAGCTACTTTAAGTCTAGTTTCTTGCTGTATCATGCAGGTAATCCTCCTTGAATACTATTTTACTTTTTCCATAACTTCAACAAGTCTCCATCTCTTATCTTTAGATAATGGTCTTGTTTCCATAACTTTTACTTTATCTCCAATGTTGCATACGTTTTCTTCATCATGTGCTTTTAATTTGTATGTTCTCTTTACGATTTTGTTGTAAAGTGGGTGTTTTACATGATCTTCTACTGCAACAACGATTGTTTTGTCCATTTTATTGCTGACAACTTTACCAACACGTGTTTTTCTAAGATTTCTTTCCACGATAATATCTCCTTTCTAAGCCTACTCAGCTTTAGAAGCTGCTGTAATAGCTGTTTGAAT
>JAFYQA010000228.1 GCA_017547315.1 Roseburia sp.
GGTTCCTTGTCTATGTAAGGATACACCAGCCGCATACGTTTTGGCTCAATTCGATATTCCACCATCTTACTCATAATCTCTGCCAACCTGAATGGTCTGTGCACCATATAAAATCGTCCCTTTGGCTTTAACAATCTGGCACTTTCGCGCATAATGTCATCGAGTGTACAAAGCACTTCATGTCTGGCAATCGCTTTCGCCTCATGCGGAGAATTCTCCCCATGCGTACCAATCATATAAGGCGGATTTGTCGTGATTACATCAAAAGAAGATGCTCCAAAAATCTTTGAAGCATCTTTAATGTCTCCTGTAACAATGTTCACTTTTTCATCGAGATGGTTATAGGAAACGCTACGACGTGCCATATCAGCACTCTCTTCCTGAATCTCAAGTGCAGTAAAATGCTCTCCATCGGTCTTTGCTGCCATAAGAATCGGGATAATACCCGTTCCGGTTCCAAGGTCTAACACTTTCTCTCCCTTTTTTGCTTTCGCAAAACCAGACAGCAATACTGCATCCATTCCAAAACAAAATCTTGCCGGGTCCTGAATAATATGATATCCCTTATACTGCAAATCGTCCAAACGTTCCCCATCTTTTAAAAGATTACTTGTTATCATCGAACTTTGATTTTCCTCCGCGGTCTTCTAATGCCGCTAATTCCTTCATTTCTTCTGCTGAAAGTTTCACATCTTTTCTACGTCTTGGTTTAAAACGAAGCTGCTCTGGTTTATACTCGCGCAATTCTTTCTCATCGCCTACTTCAACCGTTACTTTTACCAACTGACGAAGCACATTTACAGAAGTTACTTCTCCCTTTAAACCGTCATCCGTTGTAACGAAATCACCAACACCTGGTAACTTGCTATTCAAATATTCATAAGTCTCTTCTTCATTCTTAAGACAGCACATCAAACGTCCACACACACCAGAAATCTTAGTTGGGTTTAATGATAAGTTCTGCTCTTTTGCCATCTTAATCGATACAGGTGCAAACTCTGGTAAAAACGTGTGACAACATAACTGTCTGCCACAGATACCATAACCACCCATAATTTTTGTCTCATCACGTACACCAATCTGACGTAATTCGATACGGGTACGGAATACTGCTGCCAAATCCTTTACTAATTCACGGAAATCAATACGTCCGTCTGCTGTAAAGTAAAATAACAATTTATTATTATCAAACGTATACTCAGCCTCTACTAACTTCATGTCCAGTTCATGTTTCTGGATTTTTTCAAGACAGATGCGGAATGCTTCTTTTTCTTTTTCAATATTTTTTTCTGCCTGTCGTTCGTCTGCTTCTGTTGCGATACGAAGTACCGGTTTTAACGGCTGAATAACACTTTCTTCTGAAACCTCACGTGGATTGGTAATAACTGTACCAATCTCTACACCTCTGGCAGTCTCCACAATTGCGTGCATACCTGCCTTCAAATCTAAATCTCCCGGTCCGAAATAATAAATCTTTCCTGCATTTCGGAAACGGATTCCTACTACTTTTACCATTCTAATTCTCCTTTATTGTCAATAACAGCAGCTCGATTACCAAATCAAAATTCACATTGGCATTCAGACGCGTCTGTGCCTTGCCAAGTGCCTCAATAATCAATTCTATTCCATGATAGGAACTCTTTTCTGCCTGTCGTTTTATATCATAGACTTCATCCTTAAAAATCAGTCCATTAACATCGCCTGTTGCTTTAAAATATAATATATCACGATACCAAATCATCATCAAATCAAAATAATCATTAATGGAAAGTTTATACTCATTAATCTGCTTTATTGCAGCTCCCATTTCATATAATTCGATATCTTGTAAACGTTTCATAAGCTGAAGCACTGACGCTTTCAATTCGTTAAAATCACTAGAAGTCGCCAGCTGGATTGCTTTTCCTACATTGCCCTGTGCAAATGCTACACAGACTTCCGCCTGATAATCCGGAATCTGATGTTCTTTCATCAAATACTTCTTAATCATCTCATCCGGCACAACTTTAATATTCAAGGTCACACATCTGGACAAAATTGTAGGCAAAAAAGTATCTGCATTTGTCGTCAACAGCAGTATCACCGCATAAGACGGTGGCTCCTCTATCGTCTTAAGCAAAGCGTTCTGTGCCTGCACATTCATCTTTTCTGCTTCATCTATTATATAAACCTTACGTTTACTACTGTATGGTTTAATTCCAATATCATTATTCACCTGTGCACGAATATCATCTACAGAAATTGTATTCGGTTTCTCGTGAGAAACATAAATAATATCCGGCTGATTATGATTCATTACCTGCTTACAGGAATGACATTCCATACAGCCTTCATTCCCACCATTTTCACACTGGAGTGCCATGGCAAATGCTTCTGCAAGCATCATTTTTCCAGATTTATCCGGTCCATTGATAATATAAGCATGTGAGGTTTTATCCATCGTTATTGCATTCTGTAAATGTTCAATAATCTGATTATGCCCGATAATATCTCTAAAACCTGCCATAGTACCCTCCTTTGCTTTTCTGAATCTTATTAAACCTTATTGTAACTATTCAGAGTTATGTTACGATATCAAGTAATAATCCTCGAATCTCTCCGATTTTTTCCAAAATCGCAATATGATTCTTCTCGTCATTCACTAACTCTTGTGCCAATTCATCCAAATTCGAATCGATTAACCGAATAATACCATATACACGATGTCGTCCTTTTCTATCCAAAAAGTTTTCACGCGAAAACTTATGCGAACGATACACCACTTCATTCATAAAATCTCGAATTAGACCTCTATACTTTTTCATATCGCGAATATCCATATGTCTGGCAATCAATTCACCTTGAACAGTAATATCCGTCATCAAACTATCTATCCTAGCCTGTAAGCCAGCATCCATAATTGCACTCGAAAGGGTGAATTTAAAAGTACCATCTCCATGTTCTGCCGGTGCAGTATCCGGAACCTGCGTTACAGGCATCATATTATTTACTTTTATCGCCATCTACTGTCACCTTCTTTCCAAACATTTCTTTTTCTTAATAATTAACATATACTTCTCATTACTTATTGCACATAAACGATTGTATATACGATACAATCTCATCTTCGATTTCATTCAGATTACGATTTATAAAACGTTTGCTAATCTCTGCATTTTGTAAGTTCTCTTCCGAAAAATCCTTTGCATCCGCCAAAAATCTACGACACATCTCCTCATACTTTGGAACTGCCTGTTCCTTTTCACGGTTTAATGCTCGTTGTAAACGCTCTCCATCTTCTACTTCAATATAAATCGGTACTAAAACCTCTTTTCCATAATAATCTCGCATTTTATGGTAAGATTCTAACGTCCCAATAATCAGATAATCCTGATTCTCCAAATCAATCTGTCCATCATCCACCGTAAAATATGTCCAGATTCCATGTATCGTATTATAATCTCTACGTTCGATTACCTTTCCGGCCTCTTCTAATTCTGTCACCCTTTTTGCATCACAGAAAAAATACTCTACACCTTCTTTTTCTCCTTCACGGATCGGTCTGGTCGTATATGGAATCACCGTTTTTAACTGCAACTCCTCTTTTGCAAAAATCCTCTTATATAGTGTATCTTTTCCCGTAGAGCTTTTGCCCATCATATAATAAATTCTACTCATATCCTATACCTTTTTAGTATAATCTAATCTCATGAAATAATCAATTCCGCCAGGATTTAAAACCATCTTCTCCTGCGACGGGATTTGCGCTCTTTGATTTCTCTAAATCTAGACTTTCTGTCATTTCTTATAGACAGATTGTGTCTAATAATATAATAGTTATCGTACAAATATTTTCCTGCCAAAATCAAAGCAACTAAGATAATAATTGCTACCAAAATACCTACAATCATCTTCGGCTTTATCCGAATAGTGGTATCATCTGCCTCGTTAGTTATACCATCCTTTTGATTATCAAATACGAATTCTTCTACCTGCGCTCCTGTAGCCACAATATCTGCTTTCCCTACAACACGATTCGCATAGGTATATGTTATCGTTCCTGCCACATCAGATACCTGATTATTATAAGCAATCGTTGATTTTACTTCTGAAAATTCTGCTGTATTAGGAAGAATAACATAAGCATCCTTAGACAATGTCACAAATGGATCCGCACTGCCTATACTCCCATCCTGTGTCTCTTCCTGCACACTATAATTCATTTCATTCTCTGCGACACTCACTAAATGGAAATTTCCAAAACCATAGTTAAACATGGACACACTATCCGTCCACTCACTGACATTATCCGTATTCATAACTACAGCAACCAGTGCCATGCCGTCTCTTTCTGCAAATGTTACCAAAGTAGAATTCGCATTGGTAGTATATCCTGTCTTACCACCGGTACAATACTCATATACATAATTCCCCTTCTGATATCTGTGTAAGAGCTTATTATGATTCTGTAAGGGAGTCTCTTCCGCATGCTTATTCGTTGGTGGAATCATACGAGCCTTTGTACCTGTAATAATACGAAACGTCTCGTTCTTATAAGCAGCCTGTCCAATCAAAGCCATATCATAACTACAAGTATAATGATCTGCGTCGTGCAATCCATGTGGATTCACAAAATGTGTATTCACACATCCCAATTCCTTTGCCTTTTCATTCATCATAGCAGCAAAGGTCTCAATATCTCCTGCCACATGTTCCGCTACTGCATACGCACACTCATTCGCTGATGCCAGCATAATCGCATACAAACAATCTTCCATAGACATAATCTCGCCATAATCTCTGGCGATACCAGAACCTTCGGTATTGTCAATCGCCGCATCCGAAAAAGTCACCATCTCGTCCAAAGAAGAATTCTCTAACGCAAGCATGACCGTCATAATTTTCGTAATACTTGCAGGATATAGTCTCTCCTGACTATTTTTCTCATATAAAATCGTTCCTGTGGAAAGTTCCATCACTATCGCACTCGGTGAAGTTGTATTAAGTCCTTCCGGCCAATACTCATTCGCATTCACAGATGGCACACCCACCTGCAAAGCAAATATCATCCCTAATATAGCACTTATCACTCTTTTAAAAAATTTATTATTTTTCATCTATACTTCCTTAATTTGTTTATAACCATTATCTATATTTTAAGAATGCATAAAAACATCCCATATTACCGTTACTGTTTATTCGTATCTCATAAACAGTAACGATTCGCAGGCTCACTTATAATTTTGCTTCGCAAAAGAGCCTGCTTTCTTCTGTATCATATTCTTTCGTTATCGGACAGCAAGTGTCCGATAACTCTCTGAACAGTAACATATTATCAGTATATATGTAAAAAAAAATACATGCAATGCTTTTTTTTCGCTGATGGTTATTGTATAATAATCGAGCTGACTCTTTTTATTGTATAGCATATATATTGAAAGGACATACAACTATGAGATTAAGAAATATACCAGGGGCTGATGAAGCCATCGCTAATAGTGAATACTGTATCAAACAGCCTGAAACCTTAAAAGGAAACTGGCAAAGCATTTTTCCGAGTGCCCAGCCACTTCATATTGAAATCGGTATGGGAAAAGGACGCTTTATGATGGATATGGCTACCCTTCATCCAGAAATCAACTACATCGGTATCGAACGCTATTCTAGTGTTCTGCTCCGTGCTTTACAGAAAATGGAACAAAATCCTCTTCCAAACTTACGCTTCATGTGTATCGACGCTGCAGACATTGAGGAGATCTTTGCACCGGAAGAAGTAGACCGTATCTATTTAAACTTTTCAGACCCATGGCCAAAAGATCGCCATTCAAAACGCCGTCTGACTTCCAGACAGTTTTTTGCCCGCTATGATAAGTTTTTGAAAAAGGATGGTCACTTAGAATTTAAGACCGATAATCAGGATTTATTTACCTTCTCTTTAGAAGAAATCCCGGAAGCAGGATGGCACTTAGACGCCTCTACCAGAGATTTACACCATGATGAAGTATTAAACGAAGGAAATGTAATGACAGAATACGAAGAAAAATTCTCTTCTCTCGGTAACCCAATTTGTAAATTAATTGCTTCTCGTTAGAAAAAAGACTGTCTATTTTGACACTCAAAATTTATATGTGTCAAAATAGACAGTCTTTTTATTTTATTCTTACTTTATAAAATAACTATATAAAACGCCAGACATAACCAACATCCCTGCTCCAACTAGCAAATAAGCAATCGCTTTCTTTACTAACCATCTGATATCCTTCGGATAAATCAATTTTTCATCCTCCCAGGCAATCTCAACCTCGTCCCCAACATTCCAAAGATGTTTTAATCCACCATATCGAAACGTCGATGTAGCGTTCTTTCCATTCTCCATTTCGAACTGGATCAGTGGGAACCAATGGTCCGGTCTAAAATCGTTCCAGCGGATAACACCAAACGTTAATAACAGGCGAATTGTAGTAAATGTAGATTCTCCAATGTAATCTTCAACTCCCTCATTTGATATAATTGCTACTACTTTTCCAGTAGTAATATTTTTCTTCCTGCTTGACTTCATGCAGTGTAAAAAATATCCAACTGACATAACCGGAAAAGATATTCCACCCAAAATTCCAACCGCAAATAATAATACTATGTAGAAAAAGAATCCCATTTGAAACACAAATGGCAAAAGTAATAATAAAAATACTACTACAAATGCCAGAACAATTACCCAACGAGGTTTCCGATATCTAGGAGTCTCTTTCGCGTACGTAGAACGAGGCTCTATCGCATCCGCCAGTTTTGTAACATCATTATGCTCCTGTATATTCAAATATTTCAATGTTTCCTGTATATATTTTAAATGGCGAATCTCCTTTTCAATCTCCTCTTCTTTCTTCTGAACCAAGTGAGAAATATTCGCTGCATCTTCTAACATTAGTTTAATGTCATTTATACTAAACCCTGCATTTCGTAGAGTTGATATATTTCTCAAAGTTTCCACATTATCTACACTGAAAAAATATGCTTTATTATGAATTCCGTCACGCACTTCCGGTCTTATCAATTCTTCCTGTATATATAACCTTACTGCACGTTCCGTTAATCCGGTCAATTGACAGACCTCTCTCATTTTAAGCATCAGATCACTTCCTCTCACTCCTACTAAAAAGTAACAATCTTATTCCAATGATAACAAAAACAATTGCACAAACTGCTCCCGCACCAGCACTTATCCCACTTTTGTAAGCTCCCTGCATA
>JAFYQA010000022.1 GCA_017547315.1 Roseburia sp.
CGAGATTCGAGCGTGTGACTGGAGTTCAGACGTGTGCTCTTCCGATCTTGAAGATATCAGAGAGACAGGAAAAGGTGGCCTGGCGGGCACACCGACAGGTGTGAAAATTAGTGAACAGATGGAAAAATTGGGATAAGAAAAGGATTCTATAAAATGGCAGAACAGAAAAAACAGGCAAATGTCTGTCCTTATGCAAAAAAATGTGGCGGTTGTGACTATCAGGGCAAACCATACGATGAACAGTTAAAAGAAAAACAGGACTACGTCCGTAAGACTTTAAAAGGAATTTGTGGTGTATTGCCGATTATCGGTATGGAAGACCCGTACCATTATCGTAATAAAGTACATTCGGTATTTGACATTGTAAGAGGTGGTAAGCGCGGTACAACAAAAGGCGTAAAGAGTAAGACAAGTGGAGCACCCGCAGGAACCATTATTTCGGGCGTATACAAAGCAGGAACGCATGATGTAGTCAATATCGATGAATGTATGATTGAAGATGCAAAAGCAGATGCAATCATACGAGATATTAGAAATCTGCTTCGGTCTTTTAAAATTAAGACTTACGATGAAGATACGGGCTACGGATTACTCCGTCATGTTTTAATTCGTAAAGGCCATTATAGCCGTCAGATTATGGTGGTGTTAGTGCTTGGTTCACCGATTTTGCCATCTAAGAATAACTTTGTAAAAGCTTTGCGTCAGCTACATCCAGAGATTTCGACAGTAGTTATCAATGTCAATGATAAGCGTACAAGCATGGTGCTTGGCGATAAAGAGACGACGATTTACGGAAAAGGATTTATCGAAGATACCTTGTGCGGAAAAGTATTCCGTATTTCTCCGAAGTCATTCTATCAGATTAATACGGTACAGACTGAGGTGCTTTATGGCAAGGCAATCGAGGCAGCTGGACTGACCGGAAAAGAGACAATTATTGATGCTTATTGTGGTATCGGAACGATTGGTATCATTGCGGCAGATAAAGCAAAAGAAGTAATCAGCGTCGAGTTGAATAAGGATGCAGTGCGTGATGCGATTTCCAATGCAAAACGTAATGATATCAAGAACGTACAGTTCTACAATGCTGATGCCGGAGAATTCATGGTGAAACTGGCAGAGCAGAAAAAGAAAGTGGATGTGGTATTCATGGATCCACCACGTGCAGGGAGTGATGAGGCATTTTTATCTTCTGTGGTGAAGCTTGCACCGAAGAAGGTGGTGTATGTATCTTGTAATCCGGAGACACTGGCGAGAGATTTGAAGTATTTAAAGAGATACGGCTACGAGGTAGGGGAATGTCAACCTGTGGATATGTTCCCGCATACAAAACATGTTGAAAATGTCGTGGCGTTGGTGAGAAAATAGTATATAAATTCAAGAATTGATTAGGGCAAAAATCAGGTGAAAAATGTCTGGTTTTTGCCCTTTTTAAAAAATCTATTGACTCGCCCCTTGGGGAAGAGTGTACGATACAAGAAAAAGGAGGCGGGATTTATGAAGATTAAAGAAGTATCAGTAAAAACAGGCCTAACTGAAAAAGCAATTCGTTTGTATATTGAAAACGGATTAATACACCCGCATGTTGAAAATGGAGTGTACAGAAATTCGTATACTTTTTCCGAGGTTGATGTCAGAGAATTAGAAGAAATATCTGTTTTCCGAAAAGCAGGATTTAGTATTTTTGAAATATCGCTTATAAAAGAAATGCCGGAAAAATTACCGGAGCTTTTGGAGAAAAAACGGATATCCATTGAAATGGAAATTGATGAAAAGAAAGGTATAAAAGAAGCGATATCACGTTTAGAAGTACATGAATTAGGAAGTGTTTCACACATTGCGGATTCATTACGACCGGCAATCAAAAAAGACGATGAAATAAAAGAATCTGTCCCCAAGAGATGGCTGTATATTGGAATTACACTTCTTATAATTTTAATATTTTTATTATATGTATATTCCAAAGGTAGAATGTATGCGGTTAAATTTGTGTGTGGATTTTTATTTGCTCTTATAGGAATGATATCTGGCATTATGACAATCAGATATATGACGTGTACAAAGCGAGTTGAGAAACTACCAAATAGAGGAAAGGGGACCGTTATATCCGTTATTGAGGAACACGGTTTTCATTCAGCCTTTTCCAGTGCTGGCAGCGGAGGTGCCGGGAGTAAAGAACCGGGTATTGGAGGAATATGGCAGATATTTTTTATGTTGTGGAATGAAATTCGACCGGATTGTTGGTTTCCAGTTATTTTGTATAACGCTGGCGAGGCGAAAAAAGAATCTGCAACGTTGCCTTACAGTTGTTTCAAAGGGACTTGGAATGTGGGGGATGTAATTGAGGTCGCATGGAAAGATAATGCACCGTCGATTGTATATCCGCTAGATAAGAATTGGATTGCTAAAAAAGCATGGTTTTATGCAGCGGTTTCTTGCGTTGCAGTTGTGTTGTCTATTATATTTCTCGCAGCATAAATCGTGGTACTGCTTTTATACATATATTTTACTTTTTTTATTCTTCTGTTGGGTGATTTTGTTTGTATTGAAATAGTTATTGACAAAACAAATTATAAGGCTTATATTGATAAAAATATTTTGAGAAAGGAAGCAAGATTATGTTCGTATTCGTAAACGAAAATTCATACGCTAATATTCAGACATTGCAGATTAATGTGCAGGGTCTTAATGTCGTATGTAAATATTCCGATTACGAAGAAAAATAAGCTTTCAGAGACATAGTATTTTTGCATAGTTGTTTTTGACCACTTATCTTTCGGGTAGGTGGTCTTTTTTTATTCATTATTCAATTTTCATCAGGGCCCGATGAAACAATTAAATTTATCAAAAGGAGATATATAAGTTATGTTTATGAAAAATGATTATCCGATATTAGAGTTTGATGACAATAGGGATGCAAAAATCAATCCTATGATGTGGGTTGACAAGAAATTCGAATGTAACAAGATGATTATCACTTTTTTCCCGGAAGTGATGGATAAATTAATTGCGGATGGGAAGATTGTGCTCGAAAAGACAATTGGTGGTGAAAATATTATTTGGGTATACCGTTTTGTAGATGCGGATATTTTGATTACTCTTGGGGTAGTAGGATGCCCGTCCTGTGCAGGCAATTTGGATTTGTTTAATGCCATGGGAGTGGAAAAGGTTATGTTCTGCGGCGGTGGCGGAGTGCTCGACAAAAATATTGAAGTTGGACAGCTTCTTGTTGTAGATGGAGCAATTCGAGATGAAGGATTTTCTTACCATTACATAGAGCCTTCAAAATATATCTATACAGATAAAGATGTAACAGAAAAAATAGTTCAGTACTTGAAATTAAATGATATTTCGCATATACGAGGATTGACGTGGACGACAGACGCTATTTTCAGGGAGACGGCGGACCGAATTGCACAAAGAAAAGCCGACGGGGCAAAGATTGTAGAAATGGAACAGTCAGGTTGCATCGCTGTTGCTCAGTTTAGAGGCTTTGATTATGGAGCACTCATATATGGCGGAGATGATGTTTCTCAGGAAGAATGGAGTAATCGAGGTTGGAGAAGCCGGGAGGGTATTCGATATGATCTTGTCATGTTGTGTAAAGAATTAGTGAAGCTTATTTAATGACATGTGAAAAAAGAGAATTACTTGGTTGTTCAAGTCATTTGCTCTATATATGTCAGAAGTAGTAAAGAAGCACGTTTGGCAATAAATGTTGAACGTGCTTTTTGTTAAAAAGAACACTTGTTCTGCTTTGCAAAATGAGATATAATAGTTATATAAACAACAGCAAAAGAGGTAAAGCATGACAAAATCAAGAACAACCATTGATATGAAAGAGACAGGGAAACATTTGAAAAAACTTGCTCAAAGAAGTGGCTATAGTGTAAAGGATATTCAACAATATTTGAACTTATCTTGTCCTCAGCCTGTATATCGATGGTATAAGGGCGATATTTTACCATCAGTAGATAATTTGTTGAGGCTAAGTGAACTCTATCAGGTTCATATGGAGGAATTACTAGTTAAAAACAAATATATATTGAATTATGATACTGAGAAGATTAATTTTGAAAAACGTATCAGAGCATATTACTTTAAATTGGTGGCATAAGGATTTTGGACTATCCGTCCAATGAAATAATTTGATAAGTGTTTTACTATATAAATAAAGAAAAACGTAGGAGGCACTTATTATGACAAATGAAAAACAGACAGAAATAGTGATAATCGATGAAACTACGCTACAAAGTAAAATACACACTGTTCGTGGACAGAAAGTAATGCTAGATTTTGAATTGGCAGAAATATACGGATATACAACGAAGGCATTCAATCAGCAAGTGAAAAATAACGAAGAGAGGTTTGACGAGGATTTTCGATTTAAACTTACAAGAGAAGAAGTCGAAAACTTGAGGTCAAAAAATTTGACCTCAAGTTGGGGAGGTTCAAGATATTTGCCATATGCTTTTACAGAACAAGGTATTTATATGTTAATGACGGTACTTAAAAGTGACTTGGCAATCAGGCAAAGCAAGGCATTAATTCGAACTTTTAAACGAATGAAAGACTATATTATAGAAAACCAGGGACTGATTGGGGAAAGGGAATACCTTCAGTTGTCGATGCAGGTGACCCAAAATGTTTTAGATACGTTAGAAATACGTCATGAGTTAAATGAAGTGGAAGATCAAATGGCGGAAGTAGTGGATAAATTAAGTACGGTGGTATATAAATCGGATTTATCTGAAATTATGACAGAGTTTGGTGAACCACAGATAAAACGTGGCTATTTAATTCTGAATGGAAATCCTTTTAGAGCAGATGTTGTTCCGAATTTGAGCATTCAATTGTTTTACTCGCGTGGGATATTTCATGATAGATATATTATTCTGGATTATGATACAGATGACGAAAAAATATATTTGTGTGGCGGTTCTTCGAAAGATGCTGGTGGCAGAATCACATCTATTTTAGAGGATCCCGATAGATCGAAATATGATTTGATGATAAAAGATTTACTTAAAAATAATCAACTGATATTGAAGTGAGCATGTGATTCGTATTAATAGTTAATATATAAAACGTATAATGAAAGAACTTCAGAATATATTTTGAATTTGCATATATGAGAATTTGAAGTTGCAAAAAGAATTATTGTCTATGATAAGAAGTAATAGTACTTATAAAGGTTAAGGATGTATATATGCAAAAATATGATAATTTAGGCCAAGTATTTAAAAACTTACGAACCAATAGACGCATATCGCTCAAACAGATTTCAAATGAGGCGGTATCTGTTTCACAGCTTTCTCGTTTTGAACGAGGAGAATCTGATTTGTCCATAGGGAAACTGTTGATTGCTTTGGAAAATATGAATGTGGAAGTCAGTGAATTTATAGATGCTGTTAATAACAATCAGCAGACGGAGCAGATTCGTTTTATGAGTGCTTTGATTCCACTGGAGTATAAAAGAGATGTCGATGGATTTATGAAAATGCGGGACGAGGAGGAACAGAAGTTTAAGGAAAATCCTGACGTATATCGTTATCATCTGAATACGATATTACTGCAGAGTTTTATCTGCAAATGTGATTCGTCTATTCCTTTTCCGAAGGAGTATATAGATCAGGTTGCGGAGTATCTGTTTATCACAGAAGACTGGAATATGTATGAGTTGATTTTGATTGGAAATTTGTATCTTTTTATTGATATTCCACTATTGCATACAATGGGGCAGGAAATTCTTAAGAGGAAAAGTTATTACGATGAGATAGGCTCCCATAGGAATCTTGTAGCCATCACACTTTTAAATATTTGGGAGACCTGCCTGCACCGCGATAATCTTGAAATTGCATCATTTTATATGGACAAAACAAAAGACCTGATAGAGTCTGAGACAGACCTTTATAAGAGAACGATTTACTTATTTTTGAAAGGACTTCAACATTACAAAAGTGGTTTGGTGTTAGAGGGCATTGATGAGATGAAACGGGCGATTCAGATATTTGAGTGGGTAGGAAGTGAGAATCTGGCGAATAATTATAAAAAAGATTTTGAACGATTCGTTCGATAATTTTTGAATATATGCAAAGAATGAAAACCTTCTTTTGAAGTTATTTACAATGTATTTAATTTCAAAAGGAGGTTTTATTTTATGAAAAACGAAACAAAACTTTTATTAAGCAGAGCGGTCAATAAAATTGGAAATGTGATGTATGACTATGGAAATAGTACCTGGATTGCTGCGATGGGAGGCGTAGGACAAAAATATCTAGGTTATTATCAACTTGCAGAAAATATCATTTCTCTAATTCTAAATCCTATTGGCGGTGCCGTTGCAGACCGATTTAAGAGAAGAAAAATATTATTGGCAACAGATTTTATTGGTGGGGTGATGTGCGCGTTACTTGCGATGATAGGAAATGATCACATCATGCTTTATGGACTTGTTACAGTAAATGCAGTTCTTGCAATGCTGCATGCCTTTTCGGGCACGTCCTTTAAGTCTTATGTGGTGACGATAGTGGAAGAAGAGAGAAGGGTGGCGTTCAATTCGAGACTGGAAGTGATATCTCAGGTGATTAGTATTTCATCACCTCTGCTGGCATTTTTGTATGTGGACAGATTTGGATTAAAGCCGACGTTGTTGTTAGATAGTGCGACATTTTTTAGTTCCTTCCTTTTTCTTTTCTTGATTCGGGAGGAGGAGCAGCATGTTAGCGTAAATGCAAAGAAAACGGATGTGAGAGTAATCTTGCAGGATATCAAAGAGGGATTGATTTTTGTAGTGAAAGAAAAGGAGATTTTCTTTTTACTTGTTATTGCGGCGCTGGTTAATTTTTTTATTGCAGCTTTTAATTATCTGGCACCATTCTCCAACCAATTGTTTGGAGATTCGTCGAGCTATGCAACACTTTTGTCTATGGGAGCAGCTGGCTCGATACTAGGAGCGATATTGGCAAATAAGTTATTTAAAAATTCGTATAACAGTATATTGATTGCTTTGGCATTGTGCGGTGCGGGACTGATTATGATTTCGGTATTTGCAGTACTACATACGCCGGTAATTGTAATTGTATCGGGTAATTTTGTATTTGAATTTTTTCTTACAATTTTTAATATTCACTTTTTTTCGATGGTTCAAAAGAAGGTGCCGAATCATATGTTAGGGCGAGTATTTAGCTCAATTTTTACAGTTGCAGTTATTTTTATGCCATTATCAACGGCGATTATGACAGCAGTACCATTTTCTATTAATATATATACATTTGCGATTATTGGATGTGGGATACTGGTAATATCAAGTTATGGATTTTTTTGCAGTAAGATGTACAAAATCTAGTTTGTTTTATATGATTCAATGTACTAAGAAATCGGATGTAAAACCATAAGATATTCGTAGTTAAAATTAGCAAATTGACATGAGCAAAAACTTGACGTAAAATGACAAGTTTTTGCTCATTTTTATGTTCTTATTTTGAGTGCTTAAAGATACTTTCTTGACGTTCGAAGTAGTAAGAATTAGAATAAAGTTAATAATACGAAAGAACAAGAGGTATGAAACAATTATGTCAAAAACGAAGACGCTCGACATGACAACGGGCAATCCGTTACCACTTTTAATAAAGTTTTCAATTCCGTTGGTATTGGGTTCTATTTTTCAACAGTTATACAGTTTTGTAGATACGGCAATCGTAGGACGTTGTATCAGTGTACAGGCACTTTCGGCAGTGGGTGTCACAGGCGCACTCAATTTTTTGGTATTAGGGCTTACGATGGGATGTGCTATGGGATTTGGTATTCCGATTTCGCAAAGTGTGGGTGCCGGCAATAAAGAAGATATTAGTCGGTATTTTTGGAATGGACTGTATTTGTGTTTGGGGATTGGGCTAGTAATTAGCATCGGTGTTAGTATCTTTGTAGAGCCGCTTTTGGTGATGATGAATACACCGGCTGAACTTCTGGATATGGCGGTATCCTATCTGCGAATTATTTTTATGGGGCAGATAACAACGGTTTTATATAATTATTTCGCAGCGGTGCTCCGTGCGTTTGGAGATTCCAAGAGACCATTTTATTTTTTACTGGTTGCCAGTGTTTTAAATATTATTTTAGATTTGGTATTTATCTTGGTGATTCCGATGGGAGTGGCAGGTGCGGCACTTGCGACGGTTATCAGTCAGGGCGTCAGTGTTATGCTTTCCGTTTGGTGGTTGCTTGCAAAAATGAATGTGATACATAAGTCAGATGATAATGGAGATTCATGGACAAAAATGTCGAAGGAACATATGAAAACAGCTTGTATTATCGGTGTTCCACTGGGATTGGAGTATTCCGTAACCTCTATTGGAAATGTAATTTTGCAGAGTTCGATTAACAGTATGGGAGCAGTGGTTGCAGCTGCACAGATTTGCGGAGAACGTATTCGTGCGATAGCGACTATGCCGATGGAAAATGTGGGAATGGCGATTGCTACATACACAGGACAGAATTATGGTGCTAAGAGACTGGATCGTATTAAAGCAGGTGTGAAGGCAGGCATGATTATCAATGTGGCATATTGTGCGGCAGCATGGCTAGTACTTTTTGTTTTAAAGAAACCATTAGTGTATTTGTTGTTAGGAGAAGTTACTTCGATAGAAGCAGTAAAATCTATCGAATATTTAACGGTTATTACAACGCTGTTTGTATTCCATGGCAGTCTTATGATATTCCGAAATACGGTGCAAGGAATGGGCTACAGCGCAAGCGCACTTGCAGCTTCAGTAATGGAGATTATTGGTAGAAGTGGTGCGGGTGTTTTAGCGGTTTATTTTAATAGCTTTTTCATTATTTGTGTATCATCGCCGTCGGCATGGATACTTGCGATGATTATGTGTATTATTTTGTATGGTTACTATATGAGAAAAGAAGAAGGAGAAATGGCATGATTTACAGAAAAGCAACATTAACAGATGTACCGGGAGTGGCAGTTTTATTCAGAGAACTTGCATTTCACATTAAACATTCTTCAAAAGATGTGTATTGGGATTTTGAAGAGATGCCACTAGATATGACAGAGGTGGCGGTAAAAGGATATATTGAAAATGAAGAGTGCTGTGCGCTTGTGGCAGAGGAAAATGGTGAATTGGTAGGATTAATGTTATTAGAAGTGATTCCGTGTCACATGCCACTTTCTTCGCATCAGCGAATCGGTTATATTGCAGCAGGATATGTAAAAGAAGCATATCGTCGCCAGGGTGTGATGAAAAAGTTGGAAGAAATGAGCAATGAATTTTTTAGAAGATTATCGATTAAGTATGTGGAAGTATGTTATTTACCGGAAAATGCCGGAGCAAAAGAAGCATGGAATAGTATGGGATATAAGTGCTTCCGTGAACAGGCGAGAAAATGCATTGACTAAAAAGTTTTGCTTGAAATCTGACGATATTTAGCACAGATGCAAGGTGTTTGGGGGAGAGTTAAAATGATTCAGGATATTAGTCCAAAACGATTATTAAACCAGTATAAGAATCAAAAGATTACAGACAAAGATTTCGTCCTGTTCTTTAATGAGAAACAGATACTTTTAAATACAGAAGGCGGACTGCACTATTTAACATACGGTGAAGTGAAGGATGTGTGTGCAACAGTAGATATAGCCGTACCGGAGTGTAGATTTTTATTCAATGTGGATGCGGAATCCTATTTTTTAGCGGAATTTTTTGTAGTGGAAGAAACGCTAATAGCAGAGTTTGCAAGGCATGGTTATGTGTTCTGTAAAATGTATGATTTGCGTAGCAGAGAACCGAAAGAAGCTATTTTTGCAGGGGTAACAGCGTGGCATCTTTTCAGCTGGTATCGTGTGAATCAGTTTTGTGGTACTTGTGGAAACAGGATGCACCATGATGAAAAAGAACGCATGATGTGTTGCGAGCACTGTGGCAATATGGTTTTTCCGAAAATTATGCCTGCAGTAATCGTGGGACTTACGGACGGAGACCGAATGATGATGACGAAATATGCGGGGCGTGAGTACAAACGATATGCGCTTATCGCAGGGTTTACCGAGATTGGAGAAACCATGGAAGATACTGTGCGGCGTGAAGTCTTAGAGGAAGTTGGACTAAAGGTTAAGAATGTGACCTATTATAAGAGCCAGCCTTGGGGATTTGCCGGAGATATGCTGTTAGGATTTTTCTGTGAGCTTGATGGTAGTGATGAGATTAAAATGGATACGGGAGAACTGTCGGTTGCTGAGTGGGTACATTATAAGGATATACCAGATTACGATGAAGGATTAAGTCTGACGGAGGAAATGATGAAGTACTTTAAGCATCAACGAGAGATAAGCAGACAGTGAAAAAATAAAAGTATTAGGAGAATAATTATGAATAACAATCAATGGTTTAAGGACAAAGTCTTTTATCAAATTTGGCCACGTTCGTTTAAAGATGGCAATGGCGATGGTATGGGAGATTTACTGGGCGTTTATGAGAAGCTGGATTACATCAAGTCATTGGGATGTGATGGAATCTGGTTTTCACCACTGTATCCATCACCGGGTGTAGACTGTGGATATGATATCTCTGATTACATGGATATTGCACAGGAATTTGGTGGCATGGAAGCGTTCAAAAAAGTGTTGGATGGTGCACATGAGCGTGGTATGAAGGTTATCATGGACCTTGTAGTAAATCACACAAGTACCGAGCATGAATGGTTCAAAAAGAGCCGTCAGAAAATCGAACCATATACCGATTATTATATTTGGCGTCCGGCAAAAGCCAATGGCAAGCTGCCGAATAACTGGGATTCTCTTTTCGAAGGAAAAGCATGGGCGTGGGATGAAGTGCGACAGGAATATTATATGCACCTGTTTGCAATTGAGCAGGCGGACCTTAATATGGACAATCCGCTGGTTCGTGAAGAAGTGAAGAATATTTTGAAATTCTGGCTAGATATGGGTGTAGACGGTTTCCGTGAAGATGTTATTACCTTCATTTCGAAAAAAGAGGGGTTGCCGGATGATTACATTATGCCGGCATCAAAAGGTTTTAATTACTTCAATCACGGTCCGCATTTGCATGAATATCTGGAAGAGTTTAAAAACGACGTATTTTCAAAATACGATTGCATGACACTCGCAGAAGCACCGATGGTTACACCGAAGACTGCGCTTAAATATATCGACGAGACAAATGAACCGGTACTTGATATGATGATTCAGTTTGCGACACAGGAAGCAGACTGCTTATTTACAGACTTTAATCATATGCCGTTTTCTTTGCGCAAGTTGAAAAAAGCATATTCTTCATGGCAGGAAGGTTTGGAAGGACGTGGCTGGAACATGCTCTACATAGAGAACCACGACCATCCAAGAATGGTATCTCGTTATGGCAGTGAGAAGTTCCGTAAAGCGAGTGCGAAGATGTTGGCAGTATCTTATATGTTTTTAAAGGGTACACCGTTTGTATA
>JAFYQA010000229.1 GCA_017547315.1 Roseburia sp.
AGAACAGTATAAATTAATGAATGCACAATTGCAGGCACTGATAGAGGATGTGCCGCATCGAATCGCGAATATGGCGAATGCATCGGCATTGCTTTATGATACGTTGGAAGATATCAACTGGGCAGGTTTTTATCTGATGGAAAATGGAATCCTAGTTTTAGGACCATTTCAGGGAAAAACAGCGTGTATCGAGATTCGTGTGGGAAAGGGCGTATGCGGTACGGCAGTAGCACAAGATGCAATTCAATTGGTAAAGGATGTGCACCAGTTTCCGGGACATATTGCATGCGATTCGGCATCTAATTCAGAAATTGTTTTGCCGATTCATGTAAAGGGTGAGATTATCGGTGTATTGGATATTGATAGTCCGAGTCTGGCACGTTTTGACGAAGAAGACAGAGAAGGGTTGGCAGAATTTGTTCGTATTTTTGAGCGGTGTTGGTGAATTTAATAATTTGACGCTTTAAAGCAAAAAAGTGTTGACGTGAATACTGGGAACGATTATTATGATATATACGATGTAAAATCAATCATAGGACATGTGAAAAACTATGATGAAATATTAGGAAAGTATGAGGCAGGCAACATGGAAATGAATATGGAATTTATTAGAAAGCTTCCTACTCCGAAAGAACTCAAAGAAGAATTCCCGGTTAGTAAGAAGATTGCAGACATCAAAGAGGCTCGTGACAATGAAATACGAGATATTTTTGAAGGTAGAGAAGACAAATTGATTTTAGTAATTGGTCCGTGTTCTGCAGATAATGAAGAGGCAGTCATTGATTATATTTTGCGTTTGCGTAAAGTACAGGAGAAAGTCGAAGATAAGATTTTTATTATTCCTCGTATTTACACGAATAAACCTAGAACTACGGGCGTGGGATACAAAGGTCTGTTGCATCAACCGGATCCGGAGAAGAAAGAAGATATGCTAAAGGGAATCATCGCGATTCGAGAACTTCATACTAGAGCGGTTGAAGAAACGGAGTTCACTTGTGCTGATGAAATGCTCTACCCGGAAAATCACAGATATTTATCGGATTTATTGTCTTATGTAGCAGTAGGCGCGCGTTCGGTAGAAGATCAGCAGCATCGTCTGACAGCCAGCGGTATCGGTATTCCGGTAGGTATGAAAAATCCAACCGGTGGTGATATTTCAATTATGATGAATTCGATTACAGCAGCACAGAGTAGTCATATGTTTTTATATCGTGGCTGGGAGGTTAAGACACCAGGCAATCCTTACGCACATGCGATTTTACGCGGTTATGTGGATAAATTCGGACGTAATATGCCGAATTACCATTATGAAGATTTGCAGTATTTGTTGGAGGCTTATGCAGAAAAAGATTATGCGAATCCGGCAGTAATCATTGATACGAATCATTCGAATTCCGGAAAGAAATTCGAGGAGCAGATTCGAATTGGCAAGGACATTATGCATAGTTGCAAAGTGTCTAAGGATATTCATAAGTTGGTAAAAGGTCTTATGATAGAAAGTTACATCGAGGATGGCACACAAAAGATCGGCGAGCATATTTATGGTAAGTCTATTACAGATCCTTGTTTAGGTTGGGAAAAAACAGAAAAATTGATATATGACCTTGCAGAAGAATGGTAGGAACGATTAAGTTTGTAATATATCTAGAAACAAGATATAATTTGGGTATACACATAGATTCATGACCTTCGAAAGGAGACCTTGAGAATGATACGCTTTGAGAAGATTGAAATGCTTGCAGCAAGTCTTGGCGAGGAAAATCCTCTGCCGGATATGAGCAGAAAACGTTATGTAGCATTTAATGTGAAAGCAACGGAACGAGTAAGTGAGGAAGATGCCAGTTTTATCGGAAAAGGAATGGTAAAAACCATGATTCCGTATCTAAAACAGGATGGGTATAACCGTGCGAAAGAAATGCGTAAGTTTGATGCAGTTATTTTAGAAAATGATTATCTGAAAGCGGTTTTTATCCCTGCTCTTGGAGGGCGTTTGTGGCAGCTTTATGATAAGGAGAAGCAGAGTGATTTACTGTATGTTAATCCGGTTTTTCAACCTTGTAATTTAGCACTTCGGAATGCATGGTTTTCTGGCGGTGTGGAGTTTAATATCAGTATTCAGGGACATACGCCGTTTACCTGTTCGCAGTTGTTCTGTGAAAAACGAAGAGACAAAGAGGGTAAGGAATTTGTCGCGATGTATGAGTGGGAGCGCATAAGAGGTGTGGCCTATTCCGTAAATATATATTTGCCCGAGGATTCGAAAGTTCTTTATATAAAAAATATAATTGAAAATACCAGTGACAAAGATTGTTATATGTATTGGTGGACGAATATGGCAGTTCCAGAGACGACAGATACGCGAGTGATAGTTCCTGCTACAAAATCTTTCGTGAATCGTTATAAAGACGGAATGACGATTATTGACAGGGTGGATGTTCCGTATGAGACAGAACGGGATTCCAGTTATCCGGTGAACTTTAACAATGCATTGGATTATTTCTTTGATATTCCGAAGCAGGAAAATAAATGG
>JAFYQA010000230.1 GCA_017547315.1 Roseburia sp.
CTTTCGATTCGTCCTGTTCATTCAGATAAATCTGAATTTACTGTTTTTAAAGGTTCTTTGAAATTTCAAAGAAGTTCGCTTCCACTTTCGTGGTTGCTGAATTATCTCATTGAATCTTTCAAGGTTTATTCACTGTTCAGTTATCAAGGTTCTTTTCTGTTGCTCACAGCAACTTTGATATCTTATCATATCTTTAAGTCTTTGTCAACAACTTTTTTATTTTATTTTTTCACATCTTTTTCGATGTATTGTTGTCGTTTTCGCGACAGCTTGTTTATATTACCAAAACTCTTTCGCTTTGTCAACAACTTTTTTCATCTTTTTTAAATTTCTTTTAGAAGTCGTAACTCCACAAAGCTTTTTCAAAGATGTTGCTCGCCGTTCTCGGTGAGCGAAACTTATAATATCATCATTATACCTCTGTGTCAACACTTTTTTTATTATTTTTTTCTGCTTTTTTTATGCTCCATAAACAAAGAAATAGATATAGCGGATAGTTATTCTCTATGCCACTATATCTATTATTTTTGTATCCAAAACTTTTATGTAAGTAATGAAAGAACAATGTTATTTTCATATATATATGTAAGGAACGGACTAAGATATATCTGTTCAACAATTGCGCTACCTAGTTTTGTCGTACATAATACTGCTACTAAATAAAATGCAATCCATACTATTAGCAACCCATTTGCTGCGCCTGCTCCTAAACCAAGTATCTTATTGGCAAAACCAATCAATGGTAAATGTGCGATAAATCCCAACACTGCAGAAATCAATGCTGAAGCAATTGCTCCTGCTATGATTGCCGCAAACGTTGATATTCCTTTTATCAATAGATCTGCTGACGCAACCGCTGTTTTATTATAAATCCCATGATTCTCTATTAATGTTCCTGTCATCTCAGAAGTTTGTGTTTTAATGTTCTCTAATAAATCTGCCGGAAGTTTATCAGCAATTGCTGCAAATAACTCGTTCTCAGTAAGCGAACCACTTACATCACCGCTACTTTCTTCTAGCTCTTTCTGAGCCTTCTCACGAATCGCTGTTTCACAATACTCAACTACTTTATCATATATCCCTGTGTTAGTCTTCAAGTAATCCTCTATATATGGTGTTCCAACGATTACTACTACCAAAATCACAATCCATGATACCAATGAATATACAATTTTTAAAAATCCTTTTGCATATCCTGCCAATGTGTAACCTGCCAAGATAGCTATTACTAATATCAATACCCAGTTCATATGTACTCCTATTTCAATCTTACTTGTTCTGTAACACCGCTTAATATAAAGGTGTAATTTAAACCTGAACCTTCTGTAATTACACCGTGCAGTTCTTTGTCAAATTCATAGTGGAATTTGTGAATACCTCTAATCGTATATATATCACATCTGTTTCGTTCCGAAATACACACCTCATTACTACCAAGCAAGGTAAGATTTGTATATGTTATATCTATACTCTCTTCCATCACTACTTTTCCACGAAAATCATACACGCGGATTATATCACATCCTGCCTCATCATTGCTAGCACTTATTATTCCAACATAATTATTATTATGGAAAACACTCTTTACTTTCTCTTCAAAGGCAACAAAAGCACTTTCCTTTGGCGTTTGTGAACCCTCAAAAACAAGTATCCCTGTATCACCAATTGCCAGCATACAATCTTTAGACACAAAATCCAATTCTGATATAAACATATCATCGTATGTCATTACTGATACAATATGATCGATTGCGTTTTCTCCTACCGTTCCGAAATTATAAAATGCCAGTGTGCTTTTTACCACACCTTCTTTTATATCCAGCATCGTCACTCCCAATTTAATCGCATCATCAGACAATGCAATTGCAACCGGATAGCCGCCTTTCTCTCCATGGATTGCACCATTTACTAATAGATTTCCTTCTTTATCATATAAATTAAGTATTCCCTTTGATTGATTATCCATTAGTACGGCAATGGTTCCCTGCCCTGCAATACTTACCTGCGTTATAGGATAATTCGTCTCTATGCCTTGCAACAAACCATTCTTATTTAAAATGTAGATATCTTTTCCCTTTTTATCGTATATAGCAACATAACTTCCACAAACATCTACTGTCGGATTAGACATCTCATAGGTCTGATTCCATATCATTTCATTATCATGTTTTGTATAGGATGCTCCATCATTACTATATTTTAAAATATTTCCTTGAAACTCCACAAACTTTGTCGCTTTTGTATCTGCTCGTTCTGCACTCACCAATACATCATAATCAACATACAGTCGCAATGACATGTACAGCGCTGTACCTCCAACCAAAAGCAGTACCACAATTGCGGCAATTACAGTTTGTTTCAACACTTTCATCCGGTGTTCCTGAATTTTTCTCTGATATTCCATCTTGTCTTGATTTGAAACAGTTCGAAACCCCTGCTTCTTTGTATCTGCCATTCTTTTCTTCCTCTTTCACAGTATAATAAGATAGTATAGCATGATAAAAGCGGAGTTTCACCTTTTTTTTACAATATTAAGAATTTGGTAACTACTAATTCGGTAGCAACAGTTTCTGCCCTGCAAATATTGCATCCGGGTCTTCAATATCATTTGCTGCACACAATGCGTTCATCATTGCAGTTGTATGATATATCTTTCTACATATTCCTGCCAGATTATCTCCAGACTGAACCACATAATACCCCTGCTGCAAGTAAATATCAGATTCCGATATGGCTTGTGTACTAGTTTCTACCACCTCTGTCTGCGATGGTACTTCGCTTGACATAACATTAAGGGTTTCGGTACTTTCTGACATCTGTATCGGAGTAACCGTTCCAAGTACTTGTTCTACTCTGACTGCATTCTCCTTCTCAACTTCTGTCTGCATCGTTGCTTGTAGCTCCATTTGGCTGAGTGCATGTTCCATGCTTTTCATTTGCTGGTGATTTTGAAAAGATGTATATCCCAAGGCCAAAATCGCTGTCATTAATAGCAAGGTAGATGAATAGGAATTTTTACGCGGCAACCGTGGTAATGTTCTTTGCATTTTACGACTATTCAGATAATCCCTATAACGTTCCTCTCTTTGCGTTGTCTGCGATTCGACTTGATTCACCTCAGCCTGTGAAAATGCTTTCTCTGCACGCAGCGTCGTCATTGCAGATTCCATTCTTTCAGGAATACTTTTATCGTAATATATGTAAAATCCTTCCCTACGTTTTAAATATCCATTCTTGTTTCCATAAAAAGCCTCTTCCCGCTCTAGTGTATCCAGCAAAAATAGTATCTGGTGTGTACCCCCAAAGTAGGTTTGATGTACACGTTCTAACTGTGCTGTCATACTCGGAAACTGCCCACAAATATCCACTGCCCATCCTACGATTATCAAATTTTCATGTTCAGGTCTGATTTTACGGTACAGATATCCCCAACTATCATCGTTCCACTGCGGAAGTTTTCCTTTAAATTCTACTTCATTCATTTTTACAACATCTTCTACAAACACACAAGTGCGTCCTGCAAAATCATCAAAACGCCCCAGCATTACATATACCATCTTCTCTATATGCTGACCATATGGATGCATTTTCTGGTATGCTGAATCCTCTATATAAATGCGGTCACCCATATCCGGTACGCCAATTTGTTTTATATTTTTCGGCAATCCTTTTTTATCCTGCATCTCATCCCAGTTTTCTGCCTGTATGATTTCTATCATAGTTTCCTCTCTTTCTGCCACTCCCGGCGTTAAGTAAGTAATTATTACATCACAGCCATGCTACCACAGGAACTATGCAAAATTTGGAAAAATCTGGAGGATACAAAAAGAACTTTTCGACAAAATACGTCACTTTCACAGTCCAAAACATACAAAAGGCAGGTACTCCTTATGGAGATTCCTGCCTCTACAATCGTTTTATTATTTATTCTCTTTTAAAAATGCTTTTACCTGTTTATGAATGCCTTCTGCATCTAATTCATATTTATGAATAAGTTCAAGTGCAGGACCAGATTCACCATACACATCTTTCACACCGATTCTTAATAACTTAGTAGGTGCCTCTTCACATAATACTTCTGCTACTGCACTTCCTAAACCACCAATGATAGAGTGTTCTTCTACAGTAACTACTTTACCTGTCTTTAATGCAGATTTTACTACTAATTCTCTGTCGATTGGTTTGATGGTATGAATATTGATAATCTCTGCTGAGATACCATCTGCTGCTAATAATTCTTCTGCTTCAATCGCTTCTTTTACACAAAGTCCTGTTGCAAAAATAGTAACATCTGTACCTTCTTTGATAACAACACCTTTGCCGATTTCGAATTTGTAAGTCTCAGGGTCATTATAAACTGGAACTGCAAGACGTCCAAAACGTAAGTATACAGGTCCAACATGCTCATAAGCTGCTCTAACTGCTGCTCTTGCTTCTACATCATCTGCTGGATTGATTACAACCATACCTGGAATCTGACGCATTAACGCAATATCTTCTGTACACTGATGTGTCGCACCGTCTTCACCTACAGAAATACCTGCGTGAGATGCACCAATTTTAACATTAAGTCCCGGATAACCGATACCGTTACGAATCTGCTCGTATGCACGTCCTGTCGCAAACATCGCGAAAGAACTAATGAATGGTACTTTACCACAAGCAGCCATACCTGCTGCAAGGCCTACCATATTCGCTTCTGCAATACCTGCATTAAAATGTCTCTCTGGAAAAGCCTTTCCAAACATACCTGTCTTAGTAGAACCTGCAAGGTCAGCATCAAAAACTACGATTTCTTCGTGCTCTTTTCCTAATTCAACTAAAGTACTACCATAACTGTCTCTAGTCGCAACTCTCTTTACATCTGACATAATGCTTCACCTGCTTTCTTTAAGTCTTCCATTGCGATGGCATATTCTGCATCGTTTGGTCCTTTGCCATGCCAATCTACATTATTCTCCATGAAAGATACACCTTTACCTTTTACTGTCTTAGCAATAATCGCTGTTGGCATACCCTTTACTGTTTTTGCTTCTGCAAACGCTGCGCGAAGCTGGTCGAAGTCATTACCATCAATATTGATTACATGGAAATTGAAAGCTTCAAACTTCTTATCAATCGGATATGGAGAACATACCTGATCGATTGGTCCATCAATCTGTAAATTATTATTATCAACGATTACTACAAGGTTATCAAGCTGTTTGAAACCTGCCCACATAGCAGCTTCCCATACCTGACCTTCCTGAATCTCACCATCACCTAAAAGTGTGTATACACGGTAATCTTTTTTATCAAGTTTACCTGCTGCTGCCATACCTACTGCCGCAGAAATACCCTGTCCAAGAGAACCTGATGACATATCCACTCCAGGAATTCCTTTCATATCTGGATGTCCCTGTAAATAAGAACCTACATGACGTAATGTAACTAAATCTTCTTTCGGGAAAAATCCTTTTTCTGCTAATGCTGCATATAAACCTGGTGCTGTATGTCCCTTTGACAGTACAAAACGGTCACGGTCTGCCATTCTTGGATTCGCAGGGTCTACATTCAACTCTTCAAAATACAGATATGTGAAAATGTCTGCTGCAGATAATGAACCACCTGGGTGTCCACTCTTTGCACTGTGTACTGCAGTTACGATACCTTTGCGAATTTCATTTGCTATTTTTTGCAGTTCTAAATTTGTCATAGTGTCTCCTTTAGTTTTATAATTCTGTTCGGCCTTCTAAGGCACGAAGCAA
>JAFYQA010000231.1 GCA_017547315.1 Roseburia sp.
ACCATTCAAATTATGGTTGGCGCAAGTTGGTAGGGAACGAATGGAAGAAATTATGGATCCGGAGCTTATTGCAGAAAGGCTTGTAACTACATATGAGAGAAAAGGATATTCAAAAGAATGGATTAATCAGCGTTTACAAGCAATAAGTGCTAGAAAAGAATTGACGGATGAGTGGAATAGCAAAGGTGTTTCGGCACCAAGTGAATATGCGATTTTAACAGATGAATTGACAAAAGTTTGGAGTGGAATGACAACGCGCCAATATAAATCTTATAAAGGATTAAAGAAGGAAAGTCTTAGGGACAATATGAGTACAACAGAGTTAGTTCTAAATATGTTGGCAGAAACTGCGACAAAAGATATTTCAAAGGTATCTAATCCGAAAGATTTTGAAGATAACAAAAGTATTGCACGAAGAGGTGGTGGAGTTGCGGCAGTTGCCAAAGCGGCACTGGAAGAGCAGACAGGTGTTCCTGTGGTTACATCACAAAATGCAATACAATTAAATCATGTGGTGCAGGCAATGATCGAGGCAAGCGCTTCTACAGTATCACCGGATGCATAGGTATACATATATT
Source organism: Roseburia sp. (assembly GCA_017547315.1). The sequence goes on from JAFYQA010000231.1 coordinate 579, forward strand.
TGTTTGCAGTAACATATAAAGGAGTATAAAATGGCATTATTTTATTTGATTCGACATGGAGAACCGGATTATGATGCGGTTGCAAAAATTGGTTTTTATGGATTTGGTAGAAGCTTTGCTCCGCTTTCGGAACGTGGAGTGGCACAGGCTGAGCAGACGGCAGAAGATGAAAGACTTATGGATGCAGATTTAATTATTTGCTCCCCATACACCAGAGCGTTACAAACTGCGGCGATTATTTCGAGGAAAATAAATAAGCAAATTGTAGTAGAGCCGGAACTGCATGAATGGCTTATAGACAAGACAAATTCCATAATGTCCTCAGAGGAAGTGGTTTTGTTAGGAAAAGAGTTTCAGGAGTACGAAGGGGTATATCCGGAAGGACAGGAGATGAAATGGGAGTCTCTTGCGTCTATGCGTGCGCGAATGAAGTGCGTTGCAGAGAAATATGCGGACTACGGTAAAGTGATTATCGTAGGGCATGGGATGGCATTCCGGACGTTAAAATATATCGAGAATATCGCACCGGGAGAGATTGTAGAGTGTGAGTATCAAAAGGGGCAGAAGGATTGTGAGTATGCCTTTAATAAGAATATAAAGTTTGCATAAATTTACGCATTGCGTTATTGTTGGTTATGTGTTATCATAAATCAAATGATTACGCAATGCGTATGTGGCGAGATGACAAGAGGGAGAATGTGTGTATATTGATTCTTTGCAAATAGATAAAATGTTAGAGTGGTTAAAAATAAAATTGAAGTTAGATGCAACGTCTGCTAATGCAAAAAGAAGGATGGTAAAAAGGGGACAGGTATATCGTTGCAATTTTGGGTGTGGTATTGGTAGCGAAATGAATAAAGAGAGACCAGTGGTGGTAGTACAGAATGATATTGGAAATATGCATTCGGGAAATACAATTGTGGTTCCAATTACACACGATACTAGTACATTGCCTTGTGTGGCAAATATTAGTACACAGGTTGATTTGAATGGTAATAACATATTAGATGGACAAGCAAATGCATCAAATATTTTATGTGTAAGTAAAGCACGTCTCGGAGATTTTGTTTGTGAATTATCGAATGAGGAAATGAAAAAGGTGGATGAAGCTATTGCCAAATCAGTGGATATAATGAAATACTATGCGGAGGTTTCAAAGAAGCTTTTCAAAAGAGAATCTTATATAGAGAAAATAAAGGATGAAAGAAATCGAGCTCAAGATGAATTGGCAGAGTTAAGAAAAATTTTGGATATTGATGATAAAGAATCACTAAAAGAATTTGTGGGAAAAATAAAGAAAAAAATTGACAGTAAGGAATGTGACTGTTAGTATATAAGTACAAAGAAATCCTTTTCCGATGTGTTAAGGATATTACATGCATTTCAAAGGAGAGGAACTCAGTAAGAGTTCCTTTTTATGTAGTTAATCCAGAAGGGGGAAAGCTCTTTGTTATTTGAAAGAATAAGTGATAATTCCATATTTGCATATATACCGGAGATGGAGCCGATTTTTGCTGTAATGAATTTGTTGCATGGCGGAGAGGTTTCAAAACTATGTGAAGAGGTATATGGAGAACAACAGATAATAACATGGAAAAGAAAGTATCCGTTTTTATTTGAATCATCTAAAGCGGTACAGAAGATATACCCATGGGGAATCTGGGATTTTATCATAGATGTACCGTTAGAGGGAATGAACTTGGAACGCTATAAAACATATTTGCTAGAGATGTCGCAAGTGGACTTCCTTTGGAGACATTTGGATTTAGATTATATCGAAGGCGCGAGTAGAGAATCGTTGCAGACCGCGCTATCGGATGATGAAATGTTAAGCCGAGTGTTTGGCTGGGTGGAAAATAGTTGTGATAGCTTTTTATCATTTAAGGCATTTGTACGCGAAACTGGAAGATATGTCGAGGAATTTTTTTCATTGGCGATGGAATTACAAAATCCATTATTAGAAGCGGTGTTGGAGAAGTATGAAGGTACAGTGGCTTCTTTGAAAGAAGAGATTGCCACAGGTGTATGTGAGGTGGGATCGTTTGAATATTCACAGCAGATTATGGGAAAGACGTTTCGTAATCGTGGGCCGTATGAAGAATTCATCTTTGTACCAACCTATATGATGCCGGGAAAGGCATGCAGATTTTTTCATGTGAAGGGAGAGCATAAAAAACAGTTGCTGTTTCTTTCACTCAGAGAGCAGAAACGAAATCAAGAAGATGTGGTAAAAGCGTTGAAAGTTATGGGCGATGGAACTAGGTATCAGATACTTAACATATTGGCAAAAGAAGGAACTATGCGAGGTATGGATATTGCCAAAAGAGTTTCGGTTGCTACCTCGACAGTATCGCATCATATGGAGCAGCTGAAAGAGTGCGGGTTAGTTACAGAAGAGCAGGTAAAGAATTCCAAGTATTATGGTTTGAATCGTAACGGTGTGGCTACATTACTCGCAGATTTACAAAAAGATTTAAAAATGGAATAGCAAAACGATAAAAGTCTTGGGTGAAAACCTAAGACTTTTTTATTTTTAGAAAATTCATTGTAAAGCAGATTTTTTTTGAATTGACACAAATGGAAAATTCTATTATTATCTAATTAGATAAACATAAAACAACGTGAATGTAAAAAGAGGAGGCAAAATGGAGACTGTAATAGAAGTAAAGGATTTAAAAAGAGATTATATAACCCATAAAGGTGTGATTCATAGGAAAAAAGAGGTAATACATGCGGTAAAAGATATTTCATTTTCGGTAGGAAAAGGAGAGATTTTTGGTTTGCTAGGACAAAATGGAGCCGGAAAAACCACAACAATAAAAATGCTGACCACACTGCTAGCACCTACAGAGGGCATGTGTAAAGTATTAGGTTATTCGACTTTTGGAGAAGAAAAAAAGATTCGCAGACGAATAAATTTTATTTTTGGAGGAGAGTTAGGAGTATATCGTAGGCTTTCCGCCAGAGATAATCTGAGGTATTTTGGAAATTTATATCTAATTGATAAAAAGACACAGGAAGAAAGAATTGATAGTATCCTAAAATTGGTTGACTTGTACGATAGGGCGGATGATTTGGCGGAAACGTATTCCAAAGGAATGATACAGCGATTGCAGATTGCCAGAGGACTAATGAATGATCCGGAAATTATTTTTATGGATGAACCGACAGTTGGACTGGATCCACTTGGTGCAAGAATGTTACGGGATATTATTTTGAAATTGAAAGAAGAAGGAAGAACTGTACTTTTGACAACGCATTATTTGCCGGAAGCGGAGGAGTTGTGTGACCGCATGGTTATTATGAAAAAAGGAGAAATTGTTGCGAAAGGGACGCCTACGGAAATTATAGGTGATGCGGCTAATTTAGAGGAAGCATATATTGCTTTGGTGAAGGAGGAATAACATGGGAAATTCGGTGTTGATTACGACTATGATATTACAGATGAAACAATCCTTTGCCAGACCGATGTTTCGATTCTGTTTAATAGCAAACCCGATTCTAAATACGATTTTGTTGTATGAGATGTTTCGTAATTCCGGGGAAGAAAATTTCGCATCATATGTAATTTTAGGTGCGGGCTTAATGGGAATTTGGAGCTGCATTTGTTTTTCTTCGGCGGGAGATATCAATAGGGAACGTTATAGCGGTACATTGTCTTTGGTGTTTGCTGCACCGGCAGGATTTGCGAAAATCATTCTAGGAAAAATCTTAGGGAATACAATATTGTCATTGACAACTTTGGCTATATCATTAGCAACAGCAGTTATCTTATATCAGACACCTATTGTGCTGGTGAGCCCCGGATATTTTGTGATTGCTTTTGCTGCGATGATTATGAGTTTTGTGGTCTTTTCGTCTATCTTGGCGTGCTTATTGACTTTGTCGAGAAGAACGACCTTGTACATGAATTGTATCGAAATTCCCTTTATTCTGTTATGTGGATTATCGTTTCCAATAGAGATATTGCCACAGTGGGTACAATCGTTTAGTTATTTGCTTGCGCCAACATGGGCGGTAGAATTGCTTCGCATGGCAGTAGCCGGAGTAGAAGATATAAATGTATTTTGGAAAAAGATGATGGTGCTTATTATATTGTCTATGATGGGGGCGGTATTTTCTGCATGGCTTTATCGAAAAATTGATAAACAGGTTAGAATTCATGCAAGTTTGGAGGTGTGTTAGAATGGTTCGCAGATTTTTTTCGCAGGCTTTGCTATATCATAAAGGCAGAACAGCGGCTTTCAATTTGGCGGAGTTTTTGTGCTTTGATGCTGGATATCCGATTATAACTTTGATTTTCTACTGCCTATTGGCTTCGTATAGTTTTCAGACTACAGATTTAACGCATTGGGTGATAGGGAATGCATTTTTAATGTGTACCAATACCTGTGTATTTGGATTGGGTGGAATATTTAACGGAGAGAGATATTATGGACGGCTTCGCTCGATTGTGGCATCTCCGTGTAATAAGTTAGCGTTGGTTTTGGCAAATGGCGTATATCCAACTATGTTTGCTATGGTAGCAGTAGCAGGCGGTTTTTTGGTTGGCGGAATCATATTCAAAATAGATTTTTCAGGGATTCATATAGGATTAGCGGTACTCACGATTCTTTGTGCAGTGCTTGCGGCGACAGGATTTGGATTGCTGTTGGCAGTGTTCGGGTTGATTTCGGATAGTATGCATTTGATTTTAAATGTGGTGAGTTACATCCTAATGATTTTTACCGGCGCAGAATTTCCGGTTTCCCAGTTGCCGAAGTGGGGGCAGTGGCTATCGCGATTTTTGCCGTTGACACATTCGATTGAAGCTATGAATGTATTGTTTGGAAAAAGCGAAGGGAATTTTTATGCTTTATTATTCGGAGAATTAGGAATTGCTGCATTTTATATGATTAGTGCATGGACAGCATTACGAGGAGCTGAACTGGCATGTAGAAAAAGTGGTAAATTTGATTTGTTTTAATTGAGACTTGAATATATGTATAGATTACAGAAACGGGACTGGTGCAAAATAACTTTGCAACAGTCCCGTTTTGTATACCACTATTAAAAAATGCTCAAATAAAGCTGTTTGCTCAGGTTCTCCAACAAGTGTATTCCTGCCACACTATTTCCTTTTTCATCTAAGGAAGGAGAATAAATACCGATTCCCATTTTGGTCGGAACTGCAGCCATGATTCCGCCGCCTACTCCGCTTTTGGCCGGTACGCCTACACGAAGTGCAAATTCACCGGAGCCGTCGTACATACCACAGGTCATAAGAACGGCATTGACATAACGCGTGTAGTTTATCGGGATAATTCTTTCTGCGCTGCCCGGTAACTGACCTCTGTTAGCCAGAACAAAACCGATATTGGCTAAATCTTTGCAGGTAACGGAAATAGAGCATGCTTTAAAATAGCAATCTAGTACTTCTTCGACATCATCGTCAAGCATTCCGTAAGATTTTAACAGATAGGCTAACGCACGATTTTTATTGCCCCATTTTTTCTCAGAAAGATATACATTTTCATCAATATCGATATCCGGATTACCGGATAATTCTCTTGTAAGATTTAAAACGCGATTAAATTTTTCGGTATACGAATCGCCTTTGATGAGTGAACACATTAAAATAGCGCCCATATTTACCATAGGGTTTAAGTGTTTGCTGTCCAATTTTTCGCCACTCACATTAATGGCATCAAACGGTTTTCCGGTTGATTCTACACCAACCTTTGAACTGACTGCTTCGATTCCGTTATCCAATAAAGCCTGAAGTAACAGGATGGTTTTCACAATACTTTGGATGGTGAATTTGTGCATATAGTCACCGGAATAATAATGCTTGCTGTCGCTTGAAATGATATAGGCACCTAGTTTGTTTGGGTCTGCTTTTGTCAATTCGGGTATATAATTTGCGAGCGCACCTTCTTTTGTGTAAGAAGCGCATTCTGCAATAAGCTGTTCTAAAAGTTCTTCCATGTTTTTCTCCATTTTGCATTTGTTTTTTATAATATGTTGTTTTTATAATAATATCATTAGAAACATTTTTGGTAAAGAAACTATTCAAAAACATCAAAAATTCTCCTGTTTAACAAAACTTTAACATTTCTACAACATTTCCTAAAAACTCCGGGTATATATTCATACCATCGACAGGACAATAATAAAAAACAGAAAACAGTAGTGGAGGAAAATGAGATGGTATTTGAAGTAATTTATTCAATTCTTTATATCTTTGGATTAATTTAAGAAGTAACTTAAAAAAATATTAAATAAGAAAATATGAGGGAAAAAAACTATGTCAGAAGATTTTGAATATACATATTCAGCAACAGAACAGAAAGAAGTAGAAGCAATCAGAAAGAAATATCTTCCAAAGGAAGAGAATAAAATGGAAGCATTAAGAAAACTTGACAGAAAAGCTGAAAGACCTGGAACAGTTGCATCGCTTGTAGTTGGTATCATCGGTGCGTTGGTATTTGGAGCAGGTATGAGCTGTTGCATGGTTTGGACAGACAAGTTTTTGGTACTTGGTATTATAGTGGGAGTTATCGGTATGGTAATGACAGGTGTCGCATATCCGATATACAAGAAAATTACAGCAAAAAAACGTGCGGAATACGCTGAGCAGATTTTAGCATTAACAAATGAATTAGCAATGAATTAATAAATTGAAAATAAGATATAAATAATCATATAACAAAAATAAAGAAAGAATGAGAAACGGAGATAAAATTATGGAACAGAAAATCAAAGAAGGATTACAGAAAATCGAAGACGGAGTTGTTGAAGGTTACAAAAAAATTGAGGATGGCGTAGTTGGTGGTTACAAGAAAATCGAAGACGGCGTAGTTGGCGGTTATAAAAAAATCGAGAATGGCGCAGTAGAAGGTTTCCAGAAAGTGACTGACAAGTTCATAGATAAGTTTTTTACCAAAGAAGGTGAGACAGTAGAAGAAGCAAAGGCACGCATGAAAAAAGAGCAGGAAAAATTAGAAGAAGAAGCAAAAAAACGTGCAGGTTTAAAATAAGAAAGTAAGCATAAGAATGCCGGGCAGATAAATGCCCGGCATTCTGTATTGCTATAATTATTAGATTACTAAGAATGTACATGTCATTGGTGCTAACTCGATAGTGCCAGCAGAAACTGCATCGCCTGATAAGTCAGGTAATTCGTAGTTGTCGCCTAATACTAAGTCACGGCCGTTTAAGGTCATAACAGTAGCACGTTTGTTGCCATCTTTTCCAGCTAATGTGTAGATGGTTCCGTCTACAGGAACTTCTACTGTGGTAGTCTCTGTTTCAGAGTTGTTGATAAGGAGGTAACAAGCACCATCTTTACCATCTTTACGAGACTGAGCATATACGTGAGCGCCTTCACGAACTTCTTCTTTTGTATCGAAAACAGTGGTACCCATCAAACGATTCCACAGTAAAACTGCGAAATAGTTTGGTCTTGGATTGAATACGATTCTCTCTAAGAATGCGTAGTCAGAAGCTGCTAATGTGTTATGGAAGATAACACCGCGAGTCTCTTTTGAGAAACCACCAAGTTCGTTTAAAGTACGGAGAACATCAAGGTATGTAGATGCCCATGTGTCACCGCCGCCGCCTGCGTCACCGGATTCAGTTACCCACATTTCTCCGCCTGGACAATATTTGTCACGGAACTTTTTGTATGTCTGGCAGAAGCTGATAGGTACATTTAAGAAAGCTTCGCCATTTGCTTCTTCTGGTAACCAGTGTGCAGTTGGCATAACAGAAGCAAGACGTTCTGAAACACCGCCATAGTAGTGATATGAGAATACATCTACAGGTTCTGTTGTTCCACCTAATAAATCATCACAACCACAGCTTTCACGTGCAACGTTTTCTACACCGCCGCCACCTTTTCCGAATACTACATCGCCACCTGTAGCAGATGGTCCAACGTAGAGACATTCTGGATAGTTTTCTTTTAACCATTTTGCAAAAATATCAGTATCACGACGGTAGTGTTCTGCATGGTATCCTGGTGGGAAACCGGTATCTTCCATCATGTTTGGTTCGTTTGTAAATTCAGCAGCTTCAATCGGTACACCGTATTCTTTAGAGAAACGGAATAATTTCTCTGCTTCTGTTGGTGGCCATGGTTCTTCTGTAGAATGTAAACCAGGGCAGTTCGCTAAAGAAACTTTTAATTTTAAGTTACAGTCACGTACAAAATCAAGTACGCCAATCCACTGTTCTTTTGTAAGTACGTTTAAGTATCCTTCTGGAACGGTGCCGTCAGTATATTCGCCGTCAAAATCATAATAAGTTTTGGTAGCCCATGTACCGGAAACACGGCACCATGCTGTACCTAAATCTTTTGTTAATTTACGAAGTTTTTCATCGTATAAATTGATTGGTGCATATACCTGCATCAAGTCTTTGTACATTGCAGCGATACCTTCAGATGTTGGTTCTACATAGAATTCCTCTGTACCTGCAATCTGACCTGGTGTGTAAGCTTTCCAGAATGTTCCACCTGTTACTTCTGCGAACTCTACGTTGTAGCTCATGAGTCTCTCGTTCTGCTCATGTAACTGTACGAGTTCAGCAGGGTTTAATTTTACAAATTCACCCATAATATTTTCTCCTTTTCCTAAATAGGCATTTTTTGTGCCCTAAGTACTATTTTACTATATGAAGTAGGATGGTGCAATAAAAGAAGAGAGATTCTTGCAAAATGTAAGAACCTCCCTGGTGAATCGTTTTTATGATAAAGCGTTTTTCTTTACTGTCCCAAGTGCTTTTGCAACAGCTGGAATAGAAATAAGAATCAATGTCACAATTGCTTCTGGCATGATATAAGTAGCGTTATATCCAAGAGAATAAATAATAGCCGGAGTGCCTTATGGAGCATAGGCACCGAAAGCGAGCGGATAGTCGATTAACATCTGTGGCAGAGTATAGAAAATCGGTTCAATGATGAACTGAAGTAAGCCGTATGCGAAAACGGCGCAATGTCAGAGCTTAAAATATTTGCAGAAAAAAAGATTTAATTACAAAGTGTTTCCTAATAGGAAAAAATTTGGTACAATAAGAAACGTGGTTAAATAGAGTAGGTGCTTGTTTTGCCAGAAGAAGGAACCGTGGCATACAGACATCTTAAAGAAGAAAGGAGTATTACAGTATGGCAAGAGGAATTGCAGGGAAAAATAATTGGGCATTATTTTTATTGATATTAACAGGGATTGTATTAGGAGGATTTATCGGGAATTTGACGGAAGGTGTATCCGGCCTTAGTTGGTTAAATTATGGTCAGACATTTGGATTAACCAGTCCTGTTATCTTTGATATTGGCATTATGGTGATTACTTTCGGATTGACGATTCGTATTACTATAGCAAGTATTATTGGCGTATTACTGGCGATTTTAATCTATCGCTTAATTTAATTTGAAACGATTATTTCAGGTTATAGAAACAATAAAATGTTGGTATGGCAGTTATGGAAAAAACTGTTGTACCTTCTTTTTATTTAGACTAAAATAAAATCAACATTTTTAATGAAGCGAATTCATATATAAAGGTACAAAGGAGGAAAATGATATGTCATATGTAGATGAGGTTATTGCAAAAGTTTCTGAGAAAAATGCTTCAGAACCAGAATTTTTACAGACAGTAGAAGAGGTATTATCATCATTAAAACCAGTTGTTGATGCGAATGAGGAAGTGTATAGAAAAGCAGCACTTCTTGAGAGAATGTGTGAACCAGAGAGAACAATTGAGTTCCGTGTTGCTTGGGTAGATGACAATGGACAGACTCAGGTAAATCGTGGTTACCGTGTACAGTTTAATGGTGCCATCGGACCTTACAAGGGAGGTTTACGTTTCCATCCATCTGTAAACTTATCCATCATGAAGTTCCTTGGTTTTGAACAGACATTCAAAAACAGCTTAACAACACTTCCAATGGGTGGTGCAAAAGGTGGTTCTGACTTTGACCCACGTGGTAAGAGTGACGGAGAGATTATGAGATTCTGTCAGGCATTTATGACAGAGTTATATCGTCATATCGGTCCAGACGTAGACGTTCCAGCAGGTGATATTGGTGTAGGCGGACGTGAAATCGGTTATATGTATGGTCAGTATCGTCGTATCAAAGCAGCTTTTGAAAATGGAACACTTACAGGTAAAGGACGTTCTTACGGTGGTTCTTTAATTCGTCCGGAAGCTACTGGTTTTGGTGCAGTTTACTATGCATGTGAAGTATTAAAACATGAAGGCGAGACTATGGAAGGCAAGACAGTTGCAGTTTCAGGTTTCGGTAACGTAGCATGGGGTATCGCATTAAAAGTAGCAGAACTTGGTGGTAAAGTAGTTACATTATCAGGTCCAGACGGATATATCTATGATCCAGAAGGAATTGTAACACCAGAAAAGATTGCATATATGCTTGAAATGAGATCTTCAGGTCGTGATAAAGTTCAGGATTACGCAGATAAGTTTGGTTGTGAATTCTTCCCAGGACAGAAACCATGGGGCGTTAAAGCAGATATCATTATGCCATCTGCAACACAGAATGACGTTAATATGGATGAAGCTAAGAAGATTGTTGCAAACGGCGTAAAATACTACATCGAAGTTGCTAATATGCCAACAACAAACGAAGCATTGAAGTTCTTAATGGAACAGCCTAATGTAATTGTTGCTCCATCAAAAGCTGTAAACGCTGGTGGTGTTCTTGTTTCAGGTCTTGAAATGAGCCAGAATAGTGAGAGATATAGCTGGACAGCAGAAGAAGTAGATGAGAAATTACATCGCATCATGATTAGTATTCATGACGAATCTGCAAAAGCAGCAGAAGAATATGGCTTAGGATATAACTTAGTAGCAGGTGCTAATATTGCCGGATTTAAGAAGGTAGCAGAAGCTATGCTTGCACAGGGTGTATTCTAAAATACATAGAGATTTAAAAGTAGAATTAGAAGTATAAAAAGAAGTCTCCAAACGATGAGGTTATTCATTGTTTGGAGACTTTTTAATGATTACTTCTTTTTAGCACCTAAGCCTTCAGCCTGTCTCTGTTTCATATAAGCAGAGAAGTCTGTCTTAACTAAGATTTTTAAGACTGCATCCACATTACTATTTAATTCATTAGAAAGTTTTTGTAAATCTTTGTAGAGGGTAGCAGCGTTGTTAAAATCACCACGGCTGATTGCTGCGTAGACTTTTTTACCGGACTCATGTAATTTGTTATGAGCTTCGCCGATTTTTTTCCAAGCAGGAAGTGCGCTGGCATCTGTTGGAACAAGATATTTATAACCTTGTGCAAATACACATTTTGAAGAATCTAATTCTACAGGAACCAATTCCTGTGTCTCTAACATTTTTGCAAATGTGCCTATCCATCCTTGATGTGCCATTTTAATCCAGCTTAAGTACATGTAATAAGTAAGTTCTTCTCTCTGGAAGAAAGCATCTGTACGCAGTTCACATAAACTTCCCAAACTCAGATTTAATTCTTCCTGAATGCGGTAGAATGGCTGGATAGAGTTTGTAACGCTTTCAGTAACGCCACCCATCTGAACGGTAGTTTCAGCAAGCTGTTCACACTGGCTGGAGATTTCGACGGTTTGGTTACCAAGTTCGTGCATAGCACTGCTGATTTCCTGGCTAACTGCAGCTAAGGAAGTAACATTAGAAGCAATCTGCTTCATGTTTTCCATATTGTCTTCATTGATGTCCCAAATTGCAGTAATTTTATCAGACATACTATTTAAAGCGTTTACTGTATTGGTTGCACTATGAGCAGATTTCTGAGAAGCAATACGAATATTCTCAACGAAGGAACCCATTGTTCCAGTTAATTCTTGGGTCTGTTCAGCTAATTTACGGATTTCGTCAGCAACAACGGCAAAACCTTTTCCGGCTTCTCCGGCACGGGCAGCTTCGATAGAAGCATTTAATGCCAATAAGTTTGTCTGACTAGAAATAGCGTTAATACCATCGATAACTTCGTTCATACGATTTACCACGCTAAGTAAGTCGTTCATATCTGATTCTGTCTGTTTAGAAATTTCAATTGTATTATTAGAAAGAGCCTTAATATTAGTGAGTTCGTTCTGGCCCTGCTCAATTTTAGAGTAAACTTTTTCACTGTCTACGGCAGTATCTGTAATGGTATTAGTAAGCTGTTCGTGCTGACTGTTTACCTGATCTGCTACTCCGGATGTGGTTTTTGCAACATCGAGAATAACCTGAGTTGCATTATCAACGGTATTTGACATGTTAGCAAGTTTGTTCATGTGGAAATTGACCTGCATGTCTACACCAGTAATAGATAAAAGAGAAGACATATTCTTTTTAAATGCATCTTCTACTGTTACATGTGCTTTTTTAAGACGCTCATGCAGTGTACCAAGTTCAGGAGAAGCTTTTGCATAGTCGGCATCTTCTAAGTTAGAGAGTGAAATGATTAAGTCATTATTAACTTTCTTTTTAAATAATCCCATAGTAATAACCCCTTCAAAAAAATAAATTTTACGCAATTGTAAATCTTTAATAATTTTATCATAAATTATTTTTTGTGTACATAGAAAATTCAGAAAATGAAAGGGTATAGGAAATGCGTTTTAATAAAACTGTTAACATTTTAGAAACATGAGTGAGGTATATTTTTTAAAAATTTAACAAATGTATAGAATGTTTTATGTTACAATAAACAAATGGATATTTTTAGAAGAAAATGGAAATATAATTTTAATATAGAGAAAGGAAATGGTTATGAAAAAAGTTGGCGTTGCAACAGATAGTCATAGTGGTCTTTTACCGGAAGTGGCAACAGAGCTTGGAATAGGAGTGCTCCCGATGCCATTTTATGTAGAAGGGGAGTGCTATTATGAAGGGGTTTCTATAACTAGAGAGCAGTTTTTTGCGCATTTAGAAGCAGACAAAAAGGTATCTACTTCTCAGCCTTCACCGGAGAGTGTAATGGATTTCTGGAGAGAGAGTTTAAAAGAGTACGAACAAATTCTTTACATCCCAATGAGCAGCGGTTTAAGCGGTTCCTGCTATACAGCTATGGCGTTGGCGCAGGAGGATGAATTTGAAGGTAGAGTTTTTGTGGCGAATAATGGTCGGGTTTCTACACCGTTGCATCGTTCCCTTTTGGATGCGCGTGAGATGGTAGAGGAAGCCTTGGATGCACAGCAGATAAAGGAGATTTTAGAAGTCAATAGAGAGAATATGTCAATCTATATTGCGGTGGAAACGCTGGATAATCTGAAAAAGGGTGGACGTATTTCGCCGGCTACAGCGGCATTGGGTACACTTTTGAATATCAAGCCGATTTTAAAACTTGGTACAGAGGTGTTAGATACTTATAAAAAGAGCCGTGGAATGAAAAAAGCCAGAAAAGAAATGATTGAGGCCATGAAAGAGGATTTTCAGACCGTTTTCAGGGAATATTATGAAAAGGGAGAAATATATCTATTGGCGGCTTCTAGTGCAGATGAGGAAACGACACAGGGATGGTTGGCAGAGATCCAGGAAGCATTTCCGGATATGGAGATTTTGTGCGATAATTTGACAATGGGTATTTCTTGTCACACAGGAAAAGGTGCGTTAGGAATTGGATGTTCCTGCCGCCCGAGAAGATAAAGGCAAAAGGAGAAAAGAATATGTGGCGAATTTTACTAATGGTATGGCGAAATTTTTGGAGAGTACCACCTGCATGGTTTAAATTGTGTCATTATGCAAAACATACAGATGAGTATTCTTATGGAGAAAAATATAAGCATATCCGTTATATTTTACAGATGGCGGTGAATTCAGGGAATATTGACTTTGAAGTGTATGGACAAGAGAATATCCCGCAAGAGGATGGTATGTTGATTTGCGGCAATCATCAGGGAATGTTCGATGTACTTGCAATTGTAGCAGCATTTGAAAGACCTTTGGCGGCAGTATTAAAAAAGGAACTTGCGGAGATTCCATTTTTGAAACAGATTATATCGTGCACACATTCTTATCCGATGGATAGAGAAGATGTCAGACAGTCGATGAAAGTTATTATGGGAGTAACGAAGGAGATTGCACAAGGACGTAATTTTCTGATTTTTCCGGAAGGAACCAGAAGCAGGAAAGGAAATCAGATGTTAGAGTTTCATGGTGGTACTTTTAAATCGGCAACGAAGTCAAAATGTACAATTTTGCCATTTGCGTTAATTGACAGTTTTAAAGTGCTTGACCATAATGGAGTGGAGCCGGTAAATGTACAGCTTCACTATTTACAACCGATTCCTTATGAAGAATATAAGGATATGAATACTAATGAAATTGCGAAAATGGTACATGACCGGATCGAGAATAAGTTAGTAGAGGTAGGAGCAATTTAGAATGGTAAGTTTTGAGATTTTTACAGATTCATGCTGTGATTTACCAAAGGAGTTAGTTGAGAAATGTAATTTACAAGTAATGCAGTTAGAGGTCAATATAGATGGGAAACCACCGATATTGAATAAAGATGTGGAAAGCAAGGTGTTCTATGAACAGTTACGTGCAGGAGCAAATGCTAAGACAAACGCAGTGACATTGGGGTATTTTGAAGACCACATGAGAAAAAGTCTTGAGGAAGGGAAGGATATCATTTATTTAGGTTTTTCCGGTAGTTTGTCTGCGACATATAACAATGGTGTTATGATGATGCAGGAGTTACAGGAGGAATATCCGGAACGTAAATTGTTGCATGTTGATACCTTGTGCGCGTCAGTAGGACAGGGATTATTAGTATATCATGCAGCAGAGCTAAGAGATGCCGGTGCCACAATTGATGAGGTATTTGAAAAAATAATGGCACTTAAGGATTACATTCACCATGTAGTAACTGTGGATGATTTGTTTTTCTTAAAAAGAGGTGGCAGACTCAGTGCAGTAAGCGCAATCGCAGGCTCGATGTTAAAGGTAAAGCCGATTATTCTGATTAATGAAGATGGGCGTTTGAATAATGTGGCGACTATCAGAGGTAGAAAAAATGCGTTAAAAGATTTGTATGAGCGAATGAAGAACAGTGAGCGGTTTGCAGCATTGCCGTATGTATTTATTAGTCATGCGGATTGTATCGAAGATGCAAAATATATCGAAGAAACGATGCGTGTGGATTATCCGGAAGTGAAAGTAGTGATCAGTGATATCGGACCAGTTATAGGGGCCCATACAGGACCAGGTGGTTTGGCAATTTGTTTCCTTGGTAAGACGATAAAAGGCCAATAAAATAAGATGCATTATGAAATGAGAAAGTCTTGTGACAGATAAGGTCGCAGGACTTTTTATTTAAAAAACTTTCATACTTAAAATATGGCATTAGACACATTTATTTGTTACAATAAAAGTAGGAAATTAATACTACATATTTTCGAAAGGAAGAGCGCATGAATATTTTATTTTTTCTGACACCGAAAGAGGAAGTAGACCATATTTGTGAGACGGATAACATACGACAAGGGCTTGAGAAAATGGAGCGTCACAGCTACATGGCAATACCATTGCTTAGTAAAAAAGGAAAGTATAGAGGTACTATTACAGAAGGTGATTTCCTGTGGTATTTAAAAGAACATAATTTCCCGACACTGGAAGAATTAGAACAAGTGCCGATTACAGATTTGCCTAGAAAAAAGGATAATCTTGCAGTGAATGTGCAGGAAAAAGTGGAAGATTTGTTTGAGAAGATGACAAATCAGAATTTTGTGCCGGTGGTAGATGATGAACGCATTTTTATTGGTATCGTTACGAGAAAAGATGTGTTGCTCTACATGGCAAAGAAGTTACAGGATAAGAAGTAGCGCGGGGCACTTTATGAGTAGAGAATTGCGAGTGAAATGTCTGGTATTAGACCATGACGATACGGTGGTAAAAAGCACACCGGAGATTAATTATCCCTCTTTTAAAAAAGCATTAGCGGTATTACGCCCGGAGATAGAGCTGACGTTTGAAAGTTTTACAGAACTGAATTTTGTACATGGATTTGAAGATTTATGTTATAAGTATTTTGGCTTTAGTGAGGAAGAGATGAATTTCCAACTGGAGTGCTGGTGGGAAGGTTCTGAGATAGTTCCAAGTGCTTACGAAGGGTTGGCAGATGTTTTGCATGAATATGTAGGTAACGGAGGAAAAATCTGTGTGTCGACGCAATCGTTAGCGATGCGTGTAAGAAGAGATTATCTTGCGGCAGGGATGCCAGAACCGGACATGATATTTGACTGGGAATGTGAACGGAAAAAGCCGGATCCCTATGCATTAGAAGAAGTAATGCGTGTATATGATTTGAAACTGGAAGAAGTGTTAATGGTGGATGATTTAAAGACAGGATATATTATGGCAAAAAGTGTTGGTGTGCCATTTGCCTGTGCAGGTTGGTCAGATAATCAGATACCGATGATTCGAGAGTTTATGAAGCAGAATAGTGATTATTACCTGAGTCAGGTGCGGGAACTTGAGAAGCTTTTGTATAAGTAAAAGAATGTGCGGAGGTGTCTGGCAGGCACCTCTGTTTTAGTTTGGTTATAGGAGGAGAATATGCCAAAGAATTCATACGAAAAAATCTATGAAGTGGTAAAGCAAATTCCCAAAGGCACTGTGGCGACCTATGGACAAGTAGCGGCACTGGCGGGGAATAAACGCTGGGCGAGGGTGGTAGGATACGCACTTCATGTGAATCCGGACCCGGAAGGAATACCATGTTATCGTGTAGTGAACCGTGAAGGTTGCTTATCGGAGGCATTTGCTTTTGGCGGGGTAAATCAGCAAAAACTTTTGCTGGAAGCAGATGGGATAAATGTGGTTGATAATCATGTAGATTTAGAGATTTATCAGTGGAAAAAAATTGTTTTTTAAAGTAAAGAGATAAGACCGTTGGTGCCACAACTTGAACTGTGACACCAGCGGTCTTTCCTTGTTTTGGGAGATGTTGTATAAAAATGGGGTGATTTAAATAAAGTTAAAGTTTACTTCGCTAAGGAATCATTTTCCTTCATCAAATCAGCAATGGTAATTCCATCAAAATATTCATTAATCAATTTGTAAAAATCAGTCCACATCGGAAGGGTACGGCAGTTCTCTGTTTTGTCGCATGGTGTAGCTCCACATTCTAAACATGCTACCGGTGCCATGTCTCCTTCGGTCAGACGCAGAATCTCGCCTACGGTATAGTCTTTGGGATTTCTAGTTAGGCGGTAACCGCCGCCTTTGCCGTGGACTCCCTCTACGATATGATTTTTAGAGAGGACAGGCATGATTTTCTCGATGTATTTGAGTGAAATATGCTGGCGGTTTGCTACATCCTTCATAGGGATATACATATCGTTTTGGTGTTCTGCTAAATCAATCATAACGCGGAGTGCGTATCTTCCTTTTGTGGATACTATCATTTGGGTAAATCAGCCTTTCTAAAATTGTTTTGAAAAATTATTCTTGAGTAGTTGCAGACTGCTTTTGATAATAGTCATCTAATGCTTTTTTAATCGCTTCTTCCGCTAAAACAGAGCAGTGAATTTTCTGTGGTGGAAGACCATCTAATGCTTCTGTAACTGCTTTGTTCGTAAGTTTGGCAGCTTCCGAAATAGGTTTCCCTTTTATCAGCTCCGTTGCCATGGAACTCGAAGCGATTGCACTACCGCAACCAAACGTTTCAAATTTCACATCAGTAATGATATCGTTGTCGATTTTTAAATAAATCTCCATGATATCGCCGCATTTGGCGTTGCCTACTTTTCCTACTCCATCCGCATTTTCAATAACACCGAGATTTCTCGGATTGCGGAAATGGTCCATTACGTTTTCACTATATAATGCCATATTTTTTCTACCTTTCATTAAATAATAAATTTGCTTTTGCCACTTGTCAAGTCGCGCCATACCGGAGATATACTCCGCAGATAAGCAACCACTTCTGTTATGGACTGAATCATATAATCGACTTCTGCTTCGGTAACATCTTCTGCTAAAGATAGACGTAAGGAGCCATGCGCGATTTCGTGTGGTCTGCCAATTGCCAGTAAAACGTGGCTCGGGTCAAGGGAGCCGGAGGTACAGGCAGAACCGGAAGATGCACAGATGCCTTTATCATCTAAAAGTAATAGAAGAGATTCACCTTCGATGCCTTCAAAACAAAAATGCACATTACCGGGCAGACGTTTTTCTTTGTCACCGTTTAGAATAGAATGTGGAATCTGTGCAAGTCCATCTATCAGGCGGTTGCGCATCTGAATGAGATGAGCGGTGTTTTCTGCTATGGAAGAACAAGCATCTTCTAAGGCTCTTGCCATGCCCATAATGGCAGGGATATTTTCTGTTCCGCCGCGTTTGTTACGCTCCTGTGCACCGCCTTCGATGATGTTTGATAAGATAATTCCTTTGCGGGCAAATAAAACGCCGGCTCCTTTGGGCCCATGGAATTTATGAGCAGAAAGAGAAAGCATATCAATGTTTTGCTCTTGTACATTGATGTGTAAATGTCCGGCGGCCTGTACTGCATCTGTGTGGAAAATCACATCATTTTTACGACAGATGTCACCTATTTCTGCTATCGGCTGAATCGTACCGATTTCGTTATTTGCGTACATAATGGTGACAAGGCAGGTATCAGGACGAATGGCCTTGGCAACTTGTGAAGGCTCAATTAAACCTTTTTCCGGTACTTCTAAAAGGGTGATTTCGAATCCTTGTTTTCTTAGCTTGTCTAAAGTGTGAAGTACGGCATGATGCTCAAATGCGGAAGAGATAATGTGCTTTTTCCCTTTGCGTTCACCAAGGAGCGCGGCAGAGAGAATAGCTTGATTGTCTGCTTCACTTCCGCCGGAAGTAAAAGTAATCTCACGGGCTTCGCAGTTAAGTAATGTTGCGATACGTTCTCTGGCATTATCGAGCGCTTCTTTTGCCTGCTGACCTGCTGTATGCAGGCTAGAAGGGTTTCCGTAGATTTCATCCATATAGGGTAGCATGGCGTGGATTGCCGCAGAACTCATTTTGGTAGTTGCGGCATTGTCTGCATATATTTTCATATTCGTATCTCCTTATACAATAAAGTGTAGCAATCATTGTTGCAAGATTGTCTAAAAATAATTACCTACCAATATAGTGGGTAATTTAGATATAACATGATTTACCTACCAAGTCAAGGGGTAAATCGAGGAAAATAGTGGAATAAAAAAGCAGGTGAAATTACCTGCTTTTTAAATATATTTTATGAAATTAAATATTTTCTTTGTTTTCCTGACGAGAAAGGAAGAGTGTCAGAGCGATACCTGCAATTGCTACGAACACAGAAATAAACTGTGAGGTAGAAAGGGTTCCGACATTGCCACGTTCTAAATCACCGCGGAAAAACTCGATGATAAAACGTCCGATACTATAGAATATCAGATAACATGCACCAATTTTACCAGGCTGTTTATTGTTTTTAAATAGAGCACATAAAATGAAGAAATGTACAAAATTAAAAGCACTTGAAACCAATTGAGAAGGAAACAGCGGTATATGATTTGGTGCGTAGGCAGAATTGGTAAAGGTAATGGAAATAGGGCAATCCATCGGTGCACCATAGCAACAGCCAGCGAGGAAGCAGCCAATACGACCGAACCCCTGCGCTAATGCGATGGAAGGTGCTGCGCAATCGAGATAGTGCAGGAAGGAAAGTCCCTTCTTTTTGCAATAAAGGAATGCGGATAGGATACCGAAAATAATACCACCATATACGACAAAGCCTTCAGTCAGGTTGTTTAAAATCAGTTGCGGATTGGCAATTATCTGATCTAATATGGTGATGTAGAACAAGAGCTTGGCTCCTAAAATACCGAAACCAACGCCGATCAATAAAATGTTAAAAACCGGTTCCGGATCAAGTCCATGTTTTTTTGCGAGTCGCTCTGTATTTAAATAAGCGGCAATAATGCCGATGGCAATCATTAAACCATAGCCATAAATGGTGATAGGCCCAATGGAAAATAATTCGTTGTGCATATAAATCTCCTTGTTTCTTTGCTTTTCAAAAATCTACGTGGTCAATTATAGCATTATTCCCTAAAATATGCTAGACTATGATAGAGTAATTGTAAATATGAGAAAAATAGCAGTTACGATAGCGAAAGAATATGATTTTTAGAAGTATCGAGAAAAGAGGTTGCATAAGTGCAGGAAGAAAAGGATGAGTTGGGAATAGAATTAATCGATTTAGACCATGCAGGAGACACGCCGGATGTAAGAGAGGTGCATGATAAAATACAGGTAGAGGAACCGTTTAATCTGGTAAAAGAAATATTTAGTTTGCTCGGGACAATGGCCATTGCAGCAGTGACGGTGTTTTTTTTGAAAGAGTTTATCATGATTAATGCATTTATTCCGAGTAGCTCTATGGAATATACCATCAGTCCGGGTGACCGTGTAATTGGGAATCGTCTGGCATATTTGTCGGAGTCACCGGAGCGAGGAGATATTGTTATTTTTAAGTATCCGGACGATGAAGAGCAGTTATTTGTAAAGCGTGTGATTGGTTTGCCAGGGGAGACGATTACCATTGAGGATGCCAAGATTTATATTGGAGAAGAGCAGGTACTTTTAGAGGAGTATTATCTAAAAGAAGAATGGGTCGTAGGGAATGGACCCTATACGTTTGAGATACCGGAGGGAAGTTATCTGGTGTTAGGGGATAATAGGAATAATTCGAAGGATGCGAGATATTGGGAGAATACTTACGTCACAGAAGATAAGATATTGGGGGAAGCAGTGTTTCGGTACTGGCCATTTGATAGTATCGGCATGTTAAAGTAAGATAGATAGGAAAGAGGATTAGTTATGGTAACATTATTAGCGAAAATGTTTGTGCGTGATAACGGTGATAAGAATGCCGTACGTCAGGCATACGGTATGTTGTGTGGAGTATTAGGCATTATTTTAAATGTCATGCTTTTTACCGGGAAATTTATAGCAGGTTTGCTTAGTAATTCGATTGCGATTACAGCAGATGCGGTAAACAATTTGTCTGATGCTGGTTCATCGTTTGTGACGTTAATTGGTTTTAAACTGGCAGGACAGAAACCGGATACAGAGCACCCGTATGGTCATGGAAGAATGGAGTATATTTCCGGTCTGGTGGTAGCAGGTGCGATTTTGTTAATGGGTTATGAGTTGGCAAAAGAATCTGTTTCAAAAATTATTACACCGCAGGAGACAGAATTTTCGTGGCTGATTGTTGGTATTTTATTGGCATCTATTGGAGTAAAACTTTATATGTTTTGCTATAATAATAGTGTGGCAAAGAAGATTGATTCACCAGCGATGGCGGCGACGGCAAAGGATAGTTTAAGTGACAGTATTGCTACCGGCGTTGTATTGATTTCTGCGTTGGTTAGTCATTACACCGATATTAAAATTGATGGTTATTGCGGTCTGTTAGTAGCAGTATTGATTTTTTATGCCGGATATGGTGCAGCAAAGGATACATTGAATCCTCTTTTGGGCCAGAAGGCTTCTGAGGAGTTTGAAAAAGAGATAGAAGCTATCGTTATGGCACACGAAGAAGTATGTGGGATACACGATCTTTTCGTGCACGATTATGGTCCGGGACGCCAGATTATTTCGCTTCATGCAGAGGTGTCTGCGGATTCAGATATTATGATGATTCACGATGTGATTGATAATATCGAGAATGAATTGCGGACGAAGTTGGGGTGCGATACAACGATACATATGGATCCGATTGTAACGAATGATGAACACGTGACAGCGATGAAAGAAAGTATGTTAGAAGTCATCAAAATGATTGATGAACGATTGACGTTACATGATTTCCGTATGGTGGATGGGCCGAGCCACACGAATCTGATTTTTGATGTGGTGGCACCATTTGATTTGAAATTATCGGATGAAGAGCTGGTAAAAGAAGTATTTATAAAGACGCAGGAAAAACTTGGGGAACGTTATTTTACAGTTATTAAAGTAGACAAAAAATAGATTAACAAAAGAAGGAGAAGGGAAATGAATTTACTAGATATTATTGGACCAATTATGGTAGGGCCATCCAGTTCACACACCGCAGGAGCGGTAAAAATCGGTCTGGTATCGAGAAAACTGATGGTAGAAAAAATCGTAAAAGCAGACATTTATTTTCACGGTTCGTTTTTGGCAACCGGAAAAGGACATGGTACGGATAAGGCGGTAGTGGCCGGTTTACTTGGTATTGCGGTGGATGATTCCAGAGTACCGTTTAGTTTTGAAGTTGCCAAACAGGAAGGGATGGAATTTAAGATTAGTGGTATTGATTTGGGCGATGCTCATCCAAATACCGTAAAACTTAATCTGACAGGAGAATCTGGTAAGAAAATAGAAGTAATAGCAGCGTCAATTGGTGGCGGTCGAATAGAAGTATGTGAGATTGATGGACTTTCCGCAAGTTTTGGTGGTGATTATCCGACATTGATTGTAAATCATATAGACAGACCGGGACGAGTAACGGCGGTTACTGCGAGATTATCAGAGTGTGATGTCAATATTGCGACCATGAAACTGTATCGTACCGTGCGCGGCGGAGATGCAGTTATGATTATTGAGTGTGACCAGGAAGTACCAGTAGAGTCTATCAAATGGTTGGAAGAATTAGACGGTATTATTAAAGTTACTTATTTGAGTTTACAGGAGTAAAGACGATAACAAGGTCGGGAAAGAGGAATCATTATGTATAAATCCTTAGCAGAGATTTGTGAAGTAGAAAAAAGAGAAGGACTTCCTTTTTGGAAAATTGTGCAACAGGCAGATTGTGTAGAAACGGGGATGTCAGAACCGGAAGCATTTGAAAAAATGCGTGTGATGTATCAGGCGATGAAAGAAGCCGATGATCGATATGAAGGCGAGTTAAAGTCTGCTAGTGGTCTCGTAGGCGGCGAAGGTAAGAAGATGCAGGAAGCCAGAGAAGCAGGAATGACAGTCTGTGGCAGACTGATGGGAAAAGTAATGGAAAAGGCTTTAAAGACAGGTGAGTCGAATGCTTGTATGAAACGAATTGTAGCAGCTCCGACAGCAGGTTCCTGTGGTGTGGTTCCAGCAGTATTTATTACATTAGAAGAAGAAAAGCATTTTACCGAAGAAAAGATGATAGAAGCGATGTATGTAGCGGCAGGAATCGGTGGTGTAATTGCGCACAGAGCGTTCTTAGCAGGTGCGGCAGGCGGATGCCAGGCAGAGATTGGTTCTGCATCAGCGATGGCAGCAGGCGGCGTGGCATATTTGATGGGTGGCGATGCGGCGGCAATTGCGAATGCAGCAGCGTTAGCACTTAAGAATTTATTGGGATTAGCTTGTGATCCGGTAGCGGGGTTGGTAGAAGTACCATGTGTAAAACGTAATGTTATCGGAGCAATCAATGCCTTGGCTGCAGCGGATATGACGGTAGCGGGAATCTCTAG
>JAFYQA010000023.1 GCA_017547315.1 Roseburia sp.
CATCATATTATTCTTTTATCTAAGGAATCCGTTTACAATCTGTTCCTCTGCTTCTTCTTCTGTAAGACCTAATGTCATAAGCTTAATAATCTGCTCTCCAGCGATTTTACCAATAGCAGCTTCATGAATCAACGCCGCATCAATATTATTCGCCTCTAACTGAGGAATTGCTAAAATCTTAGCGTTACCCATAATGATCGCATCACATTCTGTATGACCTGTACATGGTGCATTACCCACAATCTTAGAATCAAACTTCTGGTAAGAATTGTCTTTCGCAACAGAACGTGAGACAACGTCTGCATTCGCTCCTTCGCCATTTAACTCCACAACATAATCACTAATAGCAGTCTGCTCACCATGTGTCATTAAACGTTCACGCACCGATAATTTAGCACCTGCTTCTAATTTAGCAATGGTCTTACGGTCAGTAGAGTCTACACCCTTAATCTGTACCATTTCCATCTCCATGGAACTTCCTTCTTCCATGTATACTTCCGTACCTGGATTTAAAATACGTTTTCCTAAACCATCACCACCACCGTAGTGTTTCTCTACGTATTTTACTTTAGAATTCTTACCGATGAAGAAACGATGGATTCCATCATGTTCCGAATCCTGATTACCGCAGTTATCGATACCACAACCAGCAACGATAAACACATCACAATCTTCTCCGATATAAAAATCATTATAAACGACTTCTTTTAAACCACTTTTACTGAGTACAACCGGAATATGGATACTTTCCTTTTTTGTACCATCTTTTACTTTGATATCAATACCTGTGCCATCTTCTTTTGACACGATATCGATATTCGCGGTTGTATTTCTCACTGCTGTCTCGCCATTCGCACGAATATTATACGCGCCTTCCGGAATGTCATGGAGGTCAGCAACTTCTTCTAATAATCTCTTTTGAATCTGATCCATCGCCATTACTGTGTTCCTCCCTGATTAAATTTACTACACATATCTACCGCAGAAGTTGTTCCTAACAACTGAGGTAAAATCTCATCCTTTGCACCATGTTTTGCAATCTGACCATCTTTGATTACGATGATTTCATCTGCTATATTTAAGATACGCTCCTGATGAGAAATGATGAGGATAGACCCCTCCTGATTCTTAGCCTGCATATTCTCAAAAACCTGAATCAGATTCTTAAAACTCCAAAGGTCAATACCTGCCTCTGGCTCGTCGAATACCGATAACTGTGTGCTTCTAGCTAAAATAGTAGCAATCTCAATACGCTTTAATTCACCACCGGAAAGACTTCCATTTACTTCACGGTTGATATAATCTTTTGCACAAAGTCCTACTTCTGATAAATATTCACAAGCGTCTGCTGCAGACATATTTTTGCCTGCTGCCATTCTGATTAAATCTAATACATGGATTCCCTTAAAACGAACTGGCTGCTGGAATGCAAAACTAATTCCCATCTTCGCACGTTCTGTAATGGACTTGTCCGTAATATCTTCCCCATTGAAGAAAATACGTCCTGAAGTCGGTTTTTCAATACCCACAATTAACTTTGCAAGGGTAGACTTACCGCCTCCATTTGGTCCTGTAATTACTACAAATTTATGTTCATCTATTTTAAGACTCACATCTTTGATAATTTCTTTTTGACCATTTTCCTTTGGTACTTCAAAGGAGATATTTCTTAACTCTAACATATCTATCTATTCCTCTTATCTTCATAATTACACACTTATAAGATTGTACCAAATTATTAGTCGAACTTCAAGCCCGAAAGCAACGCAGAAAGCCCCATTCCAACACTTTCATTCGACGTATAAGCCGCAATTTCCTCAATCGGCTCTGTATCTATCATTTCTTCCTCTAATGCCTTCATAGAAAGGCTAATTTTATTATCGTTCGTATTTAATACTTTTACCTTTACTTTCTGTCCTTCTTTTAAGACTTCCGATGGCTTTTTGATTCTTCGCTCACAAATCTGCGATACGTGCACCAAACCATTCAATCCATCACCAAGACTAATGAAAGCACCATATGGCATCAAAGATTCTACTGTTCCTTCTAATACACTTCCCGGCACAATCATAGAAATCTTATGATTACGTTCTTCAATTGCCGTGTCTTTCGCTACTGCTTTACCGGAAAGCACCAATTTCTGACTGTTTACATCGGCTGTAATTACCTTTACTTCTATTGTTTTTCCAATCCATGCAGCTGTATCTTCCACATAATCTAATGCAATCTGAGACGCCGGAATAAAACCACGAATACCTTCTAAATACGCCACTACACCGCTTGGCACACTTTCTTTTACCCTAACTGCTGTAACAGTTCCTGCCTCTAACATCTCTGCTAATTTCTCCCATGCAAGAGTATCATTTGCCTCTTTTCTGGAAAGTTCCATGTTTCCCTGTCCGTCATCTCTTCGAATAACGGTAGCTTCTATCTCATCGCCCACATGAATCTCTTCTAACACCGCAAAATCAGGGTCATTGCTAAAATTCTCTACCTTGATAATTCCCTGTGTATAATAATTCAAATCCACTATAATTTCTTCTTCACTAACTGCAATTACGGTTCCCTTAATAATGTCCCCTACATTAATTTTACGGAAAGAGGCTTCTAGCTCTCTCTCAAAATCCTTCATCGTCTCCATCGTTCTTCCTCCCTTAATCATTCATACTTTTTAATATCTGAAAAATCTTTATCTCATATAAAACAGCAATCAACACCATTAAGCCTACTGAAATCAAGCTGTACGCCCCGTCTACATCGCGCCCCATCACATCACAGACAGAAGTAAATAAAAGACTTAATACAAATACCAGCTTTACATACAAAAGCATATGTATGGTTAACTGTCTCACTCTCCCAGTACATATCTCAGGATCTAAGCGATTTACTTTTTCCGGATAATATGCCAATAATACAAGTCCTACATACACCAACACCACCATCACAACATTCGTTATCATCGTCATTGGCTGTGCTCCGTATAAAATCCCACAATATATCTGTAATCCTACATAAAGTAACGTAGAAACAATTCCTACTGCTTCACAAATCGCATTCCCCGTTGTCAAATCTTCTTTCCTCATATTCTGCTCCATCTATCCTCAAATTTATACCTACCATACACCTATATTATAGAATACAACATTTCCCCCTATCAATAAAGCTTTTTTTATGTATAATTACCCATATCGCCGATTCTTTTCTTGAAATTCTTTTGCACTGTGCTATAATAAATCGAAAGTAAAGTGCAGTGCCAGAATGTAATATATTTATTTTCTGAATATACTGCATATTCTTATATAAAGAAAGGCATGGTTTTTATTTATGGAACATTTAATTATTCCAAAAGATTATCATTCAGGCTTAAACCTCTACGATACTCAAATTGCCATTAAGACAGTAAAAGACTTTTTTCAGAATCTGCTTGCTACACGTTTGAATTTATCTCGCGTATCCGCACCTCTTTTTGTTGATGAGGCTTCCGGTCTCAATGATAACTTAAATGGTGTAGAACGTCCTGTTAATTTCGACATCAAGGATCAGGCAGGAAAAACTGCAGAGATTGTACATTCGCTTGCAAAATGGAAACGTTATGCATTACATAAATATGGTTTTGGATATGATGAAGGTATTTATACGGATATGAACGCGATTCGCCGTGACGAAGACACTGATAATATTCATTCCATTTTCGTAGACCAGTGGGACTGGGAAAAAGTGATTGATAAAGAAGATCGTACTTTAGAAACTTTAAAAGACGTAGTAAAAACCGTATATAAATGCTTACGCATGACCGAAAAATATATGGCCATTCAGTATGATTATATTGAAGAGATTCTTCCACATGATATTTTCTTCATCACCACACAGGAACTAGCTGACATGTTCCCTGACTATACTGCCAAAGAACGTGAATACTATATCGCTAAGGCAAAAGGTGCTGTATGTCTCATGCAGATTGGAGACAAATTAGAAAACGGCGAACGCCATGATGGCCGTGCACCAGACTATGATGACTGGGCTTTAAATGCCGATATTATTGTATATTATCCGGTATTAGACATTGCTTTAGAACTTTCTTCCATGGGTATTCGTGTAGATAAAGATGCGTTATTATCTCAGTTAGAAAAAGCGGGCTGTATGGACCGTACCGAACTTCCATATCATAAAGCAGTTATTAATGAAGAACTCCCATATACGATTGGTGGCGGTATTGGTCAGTCCCGTATCTGTATGTTCTTCCTTCGTAAAGCTCATATCGGAGAAGTACAGTCTTCACTCTGGCCTGATGCTATCGTAGCTGAATGTGAAAAAGCAGGTATCAAATTATTATAAAACTATTAAGAGCCGTAAATTATCAAATTCACTTTATTAACCAATGAATTTGATAATTTACGGCTCTTTTATAAACGATTTCTTATAGTCTCCGCAGTATACGCGAACTTACGGAATCGTCACTATCTTTCTTTCAGTGTACCATCACGGTATGCCTGAAGTAAAGCTTCCAAATCCTTAATATCTTCTTGGATAAGCTTTCCTGCATCTGTATCTGCAACTGTTTTTCTATTCGATGTATGCTGTACCAGAGTAGAATGAGAAACGATATCGCTTCCCTCACGCACTGCCTTTTCTACCGATTCAAATGGCTCATGCGCTGCCAGAATCAATCCGTAAGAATTGTAAATCAAGGTATAACCAGCAATTCCTGTTTTCGCCTGATATACTTTTGAAAAACCACCATCAATAATTAACAACTTGCCATTACATTTGATTGGGGATTCACCCTTCTTTACCTGAATCGGAATATGCCCATTAATAATATGAGATTCTGGTCCTTCCAAACCAAACTCTTTTAAAATCCTTACTGCAAACTCTTCCTTGCCAAGCATTGAATAATATGTGTCTTTTGGTTCTTTTTGAAGACTCTTATCCTCGATAAAATATCGTTCAAATGTAGTCATACGCTCTTTGCCGAATACTGGAGAATTCTTGCTTCCCCATAAGAACCACATAATATCCTGTCCAAGCTTCTTCTCGTCTTTTTTCAAAGAATAATAACCTTTACGCACACAATTTTCTAATATATCATAAAGTTCTTTTCCTGCATATTCTTTTCCATTTACGTTTACTTTACGGAAACTTCCATCTTCATTAATCGGTACACATCCGTGATACAACAGATTACCATTGTACACATTATACAAGCTTCCTTTCGCAAATAAAAAGCTTACATGACGCTGTAACTTCTCGCAATTTGTAAATGCCATGCAAAGACGCTCCATAACTTCTTCTTCCTCTGCAGACAGTTTATATGGATCAGACCAGTCAATCGTAGGGAAATTGGTATCACACAACTTATATTCCTTATCTCCCAATTTCACAATTTCACGTTCAATATCTATCTTATCCAATAACAAACGATCATCCATATCAAATTCCGGATGTTCTTTGATAATCTGGCCTTCTAATTTAAACTGCATAATTGTAACTGCCTTATGCATCTTCTCATCTAACTGTGCATCTCTGATATCATACTCATCTTCTCTGTAGTCTAATTTAAACTGTGCACAGGAATCCTTCGCATAACTTCCCATCGCAAGTCTTGCAAGCGGCACAAGATTAATTCCATAGCCATCTTCTAACATGCTCAAATTACCATATTTGGAAGAGATACGAATTACGTTACATATCAATGCTTTACAGCCGGATGCAGCTCCCATCCACGACAAATCATGATTGCCCCACTGAATATCTACCGAACGATGCTCCATCAATGCATCCATTACCAAATGAGGATATGGTCCTCTGTCAAAAATATCCC
>JAFYQA010000024.1 GCA_017547315.1 Roseburia sp.
CCAGTTGCGAGAATAATTTGTAAAATCTATAAGAAATGATTTCCCTGGCAGAATAAAACTGCCAGGGATTTTTGTTGCGAGTGGCAAGGAAATAAATGGTGAAATAGTATAAAAATAGGAAAAATGCACTAGTTTTATTTGACCATAAATATTAGGCATGATACAATATAATTGATACATAACAAAAGCTTATTTGTGAAAGGGGTTTTACAAAATGCGTGAAATTAAATTAATTACAGAGGCTCGCTTTGGAAAATATGGCGAGTCATTAACAACAGTAGCTTTACCACATACTTGGAATAACTTAGATGGTCAGGATGGCGGTAATGACTATTGGAGAGGTGTTGGCACATACGAAATTGATTTGCCAAATCCAACAGCGGGCAAAAAACAGTACATCGAATTACAGGGTGCAAACCATGTAGCTACTGTTTACTGTAACGGACGTGAGATGGGAACACACAAAGGTGGTTTCTCTACATTCCGTTATGATTTAACACCAGCTATGAAAAAAGAAGGAAACGTATTAACAGTAGTTGTAACAAACGCTATTAGTGATATTTATCCTCAGACAGCTGACTTCACATTCTATGGTGGTTTATACCGTGATGTGAACTTTATTGAAGTAAATGAAGCTCATTTTGATTTATTAAAAGATGGTACATCTGGTGTGTTCGTAACACCACATTGCTCAGGTAATACACGCTTCGATTTATTCCCAGTTGGCGGTGATTTCATCTCTATTGAAATCAAAGATGCGGAAGGTAACGTGGTTGCAGCAGGTGGCGTTGATGCATCAGAACATGCAAATCTTTTAATCTCTGTAAAAGAGCCACATTTATGGCATGGTATGGAAGATCCATACTGCTACACAGCAGTTGCTAAATTATTAGTTGGCGAAGAAGTAGTGGACGAAGTAGAAGTAACATTTGGTTATCGTTCGTTCCATGTTGATCCAAATACAGGTTTCTGGTTAAATGGCAAGAATGTTCCATTACATGGTGTTTCTCGTCATCAGGATAGATTGGACAAAGGTTGGGCTATTTCAAAAGAAGACCACGAGCAGGATATCGCATTAATCAAAGAAATCGGTGCAAACACCATCCGTCTTGCTCATTATCAGCATGACCAGTATTTTTATGATTTATGTGATCACACCGGTTTTGCTCTTTGGGCTGAGATTCCATTTATCTCTAAATTCATCCCAACAGAGGAAGCTTATGAGAATACTATCAGCCAGATGATTGAGTTAGTAGCTCAGAACTACAACCATCCATCTATTTTCTTCTGGGGCATTGCAAACGAGATTCTTATCGGTGCGGACAATGAACCACTTCGTAAGAACTTAAGAGATTTAAATGATATTGCAAAATCTATGGACCCAAGCCGTTTGACAACTATTGCAGAGGTTTCCGGCACACCAATGGATTCTGAGCATGTTTATATGACAGACGTTGTAAGCTACAACCATTACTTTGGATGGTACGGCGGCGACGTTGCACAGAACGGACCATGGTTTGATGCATTCCATAAATTAAATCCAGATATTCCTCTTGGTGTATCTGAATACGGTGTAGAGAATATCTTAAAATGGCATTCTGCAACACCTATGAACCATGACTATACAGAAGAATATGCTTCTTACTATCATCATGAGATGTTAAAGACATTTGCAACACGTCCATATCTCTGGAGTACACATGTATGGAATATGTTTGACTTCGCAGCAGATGCTCGTAATGAGGGTGGTGTTGTAGGTCGTAACAACAAAGGTCTTGTAACATATGACAGAACAACTAAGAAAGATGCATTCTTCATTTACAAAGCATTCTGGACCACAGAACCTATGGTATATGTAGCAGGACGTCGTTTTATTGATCGTGCTCCAGAAGAACGTAACATTACAGTTTACACAAACTGCGACGAAGTTACATTAGTAGTAAATGGTGTAGAAGTGGCTACACAGCCTGCAGTTGACCATGCAGTAGTATTTGAAAATGTTGCATTAAATGATGGTGCTAACACAGTTACAGCAAAAGCAGGTGACTTAGAAGATACTATCACATTAAACGGTGTCGCAGAGCATAATGCAGATTACACATTACCGGATATCGCAGAAGCTATGGCAGTTGGTAACTGGTTTGATGATATCGCAGATGATGATGACAGCGAAGAAATCGAAGTAATCGAAGGCTATTATTCATTAGAAGATACAGCGGGCGAGCTTCTTTCAAATGAAGAATGTCTCAAGATTGTTAAAGGCTGGTTCATGCAGATGGGTAATTTAACAATTGCTTCAATGCTTACTACACTTCGTGATATGATGGGCTTTAAGAAACTTACAGAGTTTTCTAGTGCACTTGGTGGAGATATTACTCAGAAAGACTTTGCAAAACTGAATCGTCAGTTGAATAAGATTAAAAAATAAGACATCATAATTTTTACTAGTTTAGAGCTAGTCTGTAAGAGGCTGGCTCTAAGTGACTACAATTCCTCCGTGGGGTGCGGAGTGAAATAATATAGGGGAGGTTTTTACCATGATTTCATCATTACTTTATCCACGCGTGACAGCTACACGTAGAGTTATCTCTTTAGACG
>JAFYQA010000025.1 GCA_017547315.1 Roseburia sp.
ATATCATAAGTATTACCAAATTCTTCCCTTCCTATGCCTCCTAGCAATACATCCAAATCACCATATGCCACAGATAGTTCTTCCCCATCCGCTTCATTGCGAAGATACTCGCTTTTCTCCTTACTGTAAAAATTGCGTTCCAAATAAAATGGTCGCCCTTCTACTTCAAAACGAAGCGCTCCACTATAAAAAGCCGGTGCATGCCAAGGTTCATACCTGCTATACGCATCTCCGGTAGCAGCCCTTCCTCTACCTTTTTCCATCCCAAAAAGCATACCCTTTAAAAAGGCATGCAGCGTAGATTTGCCCCGTTCATTCTCTCCATATATCACATTCACTCCTTCCGAAAAACGAAAGGTTGCATTTTGTAGTTTTCCAAAATTAAATATCTTAGCTTCCTTTATCTGCATATCTTATGTCCTAAAAGTGCATTCACACCCATTTCTAATGCCTTTGCCGTCACGACATCCTGCGGCTCTTTTTTCATTCTTGCAATATACCTGCCCAACATCGAATCAGACTGTTCTTCCATCATTTTATCATAATTATAATTCGGTATCAGATTAGCAGTCACATCTACAACCTGTTCCATCTGCGCTATCCTAGCGTAGTCAAACTCACAGTCCGGATTCACATATCCCTCTAAGAAAATACGATAGCGCATGCAAGGTTCTCCCTCTGCCACTCGCTCTCTTACCATCTCTTCCAAAGCATATTGCGTCATATCCGCCATCATAAAAATCGTTTCCTGCCGATATTCACATTTCTTAATCGGGCAAAATACCAAATTTCTCTTTATGCAATGATCTCCTTTGACAAGCTCACCCATCCAATAACCATGTGGTCCCACATCATTACAATCCACCGGCTCTAATGCACCTGCCATAACCGCCGCATCTCCCGCCATATAAGCAGTTTTATGAATATGGCCTGCTGCAATATAATCTATTCCATTCTCTAGAATCTGTCTTGGCAAAAACGGAATCTGTTTTTCGGCACCTCCATGTGCCAAGAGAATATTGACACGATTCTCATTCTCCACCCATATCTCATCATATAATCGCTGTCTTATCTGCTGATGCCAGTAACTCAAACCGTATACCGTCACATTCTCCTCTGGAAAATCAAATGCACGTATCTCTTCCTCCGTAAAAAAAGACACATTCTTCGCCCACGGG
Organism: Roseburia sp.; assembly: GCA_017547315.1. Next base: position 1,179 of record JAFYQA010000025.1, read on the forward strand.
AAATCCAGATAATAAGACTTCGGCTGCAAATAGTCATGATTCCCCGCCATCAATACAACTTTCACTTCCGGTATCTGTTCAAAGAGATAGTTCACTTCCTTTAACTCTCTTTTCAACGGCTGTCTGTGAAAAAGGTCCCCTGCTATAAACAAAAAATCCACTTTCTGCTTTCCTGCTTCTAAAACAACCTCTCCAAACGAATCCCAGATATCTTGTGCTCTTTTTTTACTCCATTCACGCCCCGCATCCGGTTCGACCCCAAGATGCACATCTGCTATATGTATAAACTTCATACAATCCCGCCTTTTCGAATATATGTTCTAGTATAACATACAATGCCTCCATTTACAAACCTTTCTCTCGTATTTGTAAATGAAGGCATTATTTTAATCATTATTGTTCCATTTGTCTTCCTAAAAATCCTGCTGCTGCCGCCGCCAATTTTCCTTCCGCCTCAGACATTTTTCCTTTTTCATCTCTTGAACAAAGAATAACCGCGCCTATTGCATCTCCTTCGCATATAATGGTACTGACCGCCTGTGATGCAAACTCCCCTGTATCATCTAATGTAATCTTTATAAATCCAGTGTCTTCTTTAGTCGCCTGAAAACTTCTTCTTGCACTAATCGCTTCCTCTAATTGTTTACTGATAGGTTTGCTTTCAAATTCTCTTCTGCCCGCACCCGATACTGCTACCACATGGTCGCAATCTGTAATCACCACCAGATATCCGGTTGTCTGTGAAAGGCTCTCCGCATACTCCCCTGCAAACTGAGAAAGTTCACCAATTGGGGAATATTTTTTTAAAATGATTTCACCTTCTCTGTCTGTAAAAATTTCTAATGGGTCACCTTCTCTGATTCTTAACGTTCTTCTAATTTCCTTTGGCACTACAATTCTTCCCAAGTCATCTATGCGGCGTACAATGCCTGTTGCTTTCATAAATCCTCCTTATCTGGAGGACATAAAAATTCCTCCATTTGCAAATTCTAGTTTGTAAATCTAGTATCTGTAAACGAAGGAATTTTATACCTAGCCAATACTTTCTTTCTTCATATTCTCTTTTTCATGGAAACTCATTTCGAGTAAATCAAGATGCTCTTCAAACTCCTCTTCCGGCATCGGTCTCGCATAGAAATATCCCTGTGCGATGTAAGCTTCAATCTCTTTCATAAGATATACGTGCTCAGCATTTTCTACACCTTCACAAACTACCTGTGCATCTAGGTCATTCGTCAGTTTCACAATACTCTTCATAATATGCACCTGTCTGTCATGGTCTTCATGATTAAGCAGGAAGGAGCGATCTAATTTTACTACTGACGCAGGAATTTGTTCAAACACGCCCAATGAAGAGTAGCCTGATCCAAAGTCATCAATCGACAGATGAATTCCTTTTTCAATCAGTCTGTCTATGCTTTGTTTAATGGTCTGCTTCAATTCTTCTACTACCAGTGTTTCCGTTATCTCAACCTCAATAAGATGCTTTTCAATGTGATATTTGTCTATCACCGCTTCTACACGTTCCGGGAAATCACTCTTCGAAAAATGAAGACGTGAGAAATTACATGAAATCGGCACAACCGGTTTCCCCTGATCCAGACGTCTGCGTAACAGTTTACATACTTCTTCCAGCACGAAGAAATCTAACTCTACTATCCTGCCAGTCTGCTCATAATACGGCACAAAAAATCCCGGAGCACGGATTGCACCTTTTGCAGTAGGATCTTTGAATCGTATCAATGCCTCTGCACCTACTACCTCATTACTTCGCACATCCACTTTTGTCTGATAATAGGTCACAAAATTTCCATCAATTTCAACGGATTCTAATAATTTTTCTCTATCATGACGTTCCCTTATCATATCTTCAAACGGAGCGTCATAAATTTTAATTTCGCTTGTATTACTATTTCCTGTAACCTCTAATGCCTGATTTGCGTAGTTTACTGCCAACTTCAAATCTGTCACCTTTTCCGGTATCGGATATACGCCTATATGAAGTGACATGTGATTTTCTGTATCTTCGTAGATTCTGGTTTCTACGACATGCTGAATCTCCTTCAATCTCTTCATAAACGCATCCCAGTTCTCCCAAGTCATTAACAATACAAATCTATCACCATGACTTCTTGCACAAATTTCCTCTTTCTCATCCACACATTTCTGCAACACATTTTTAATAATCTCTAATAACTCTTCGCCCGCATCCCAGCCATATATTACATTAAACCGGCGCAGTTTTACAATATTCACACTGATAACCGCATACTGCTTTTTCCGCTCAGTAAGCAGTTTATTCTCACCAGCATATAAAAGGTAATTCAGATTCCAGATATCCATTCCGGTATCCTTATACATCAGCTGTTGAATTTTATGACTATCTCTAATAATGTGCACCGCAACTGCTATAATAATTAAAATGATTAAAATTAATGCACCAAAAATTTTCAAACTGTTATTACGAATAAACATACTAACCGTAACCAATGGATATTCATTTTCTTTTAATGTATATTCATTGATACGTTTTGCATCCAGCGGAACAATAGCTTTCTTTAAAATTCCTTTTAAAGCAACCTCTTTGTTCCGAATAACCATCTGCACCTTATGCTCGCCGTTTAATACATTATTAATCTCTAACGTGCTATAAGTATCGTTTGTACTCAGCAAATGTTCTGCCAGATAGCCATCTGCAAGCACGCCATCTGCCTGATGCTTTACAATCAGCATGAGACACTCTTCCAGAGAGTCTCGCGTAATAACAGAAGCAGTTTCCATATTCAGAATACTCCTAGCCTCTGTACCAATCTCTGTCACCGCAGCAAGGGTCTTTATATCCTCATATCCCTGTCCTTTTTGTACTACAAGCACTAATGGTATCTGTGCATATGCATCCAATGCTATCAGAGCATTATCCTTTTGCACCTGTTCCAAATTCACGGAATAAGCCAAAATATCGATTTGCCCCTGTCGCAAAGCCTCTTCTGCCGCTGCCTGATTTTCTACTTTTTGATAAACCAGTTCCAATCCGGTAGTTTCAAAACTTTCCTCTAAAACCTCACGTGAAAGTCCCTTAAATTCACCATCTTCTTCATAAGAAAACGGATAGTATCCGTCCAAATACCCGACGGTGAGTGTTCCGGTTGCCTCGATATAATTTTTTTCTTCTGTAGAAAAAATAACCGTTTTATCCCAACGACTCTCGTAGAAATGATGCATCAAATCAGCTTCCAACTCCGGATGGCTCATTTTCGTATCTGCAATCGCCTGATTTAGTTCTCTTAAAATCGTATCATTACCTTTGTAAGTAATGTAATAAATCGGTCTTGGTGCAAAACGTCCTATCAGACGCTGCCCCTCTTTCATTTCCATAAAAGTATGCACAAACGCATCCACTTCCCCAGCATCCAACGCGGTATGAAGCTCCTGTGTTGTTGGATATTCTTTTATCTTTGGCTCTGTAATACCATGTGCACTCAAATATTCCAAAAATTCTTTATACCGCACATAGTTTTCCACCAGACCAAAAGTAATGTCCTTCATCCTATCAAAATCTTCATACGCAATCGCACTGTCCGGATTCGTTGCAATTACTCCAAATGTATAACCACTTGCCAAATCAGCATAATCATACACTTCTGCTCTCTCTGCAGAATATTGTGCAGAACCCACCAAATCTACTTCCTGATCGCTCAACTTTTGTAGGGCATCATTCCAGCTTTCACAGATTACATATTCTACATCCCAGCCGGTGTACTCAGAAATAGTGTCTAAGTACTCCACATCCATACCTCCGAAGTTCCCCTCGTCATCTATGATGTGATAGCCTTCCATCGGGAAAAATGCAACCTTTACGCTTTCCTGTTCATTTGCATAAACGGTTATACTTCCTATCAAAGCAATCAAACAAGTAGCCAATATAATTTTCCATAGTCTCTTAATTTCTACTCTTCGTTTCATCATACTCATTAAAATGTTTACTCTGTGTCATTAATTTGTTTTTTTGAATATCTGTTATAGTATCCGTAATGTCTGAAATGAACACATAGAATAATTTTGTATCATCACTAGAACCAGAATCCTCTAGGTGTCCGATATCGTCAATCCAGCGAATGCTTCCATCTTTTCGCATGATTCGGTAGCGGATATAATCCATATTCGTATCCGAATGTTTCACCTGTTCGTGAATCTCCCACTGTACACGATTCAAATCTTCCGGATATACAAGTCCTTGGAAAGAGTTGTTCACCAAATCTCTAAACTCATCCATTGTCTCGCAGCCAAACATCTTCAATACTGGCGGATTCGCATATAAAATTTTTTCATCCTCTGTAGCACGGTAAATAAAAAATCCATCCGATAAAGTTGCTAACATTTCTGCCATATTCTGACGTTTATGATCTTCACGTTCTCGCATCAATGCTTCAATGCTTCGAATCGTAATAATTGCTATCTTCGGTGAACCGTCTGCCAATCTCTCTGATACCGTAATCGTCGTCTGACACCACTCTTCACCTACCGGTTTGATTTTTCTCTTATATTTATATTCCACAGCATCTTGTTTTGCCAATACTCGTTTTAAATTCTCTAAATTCAAGAACTTACGCACATTCTCTTCGTCATATCCAAGAATTCTTCCCGTACTGAAATGGCGGTTTACTACCTCTTCATAATTACCACGTTCTAATAATCCGTTATCGTCCGGATAAATCTGACGGCAATAATTCTCCTGCATATGAAGAAAATAAACTTCTCTAAACGACAGCATAACATTACTTAATGCTTTTTCATAAATCCGGCTATGTGTTACATCCTGCATCATGCAACTTGCATAACCATGTTGATACTGGTACATCGTGATATCCAAATAGCGGCTGGTAAAATTACTATAAACGCGATATTCAACTTGTTCCCCACCATACGCTGCCCGATATGCTTTTTCAAGAAATTCCTCTGATCTTTCCTTAAAAATTTTGTTCATCATATAACGCAGACGTTCTACGCTTCCACCACTGATACGGGCAAGTTCATTATTCGCATAAGCAATCTCATAGTCACAAGGTTTACCCTCTGCATCTAAAACAACTTTTCCAATGCCGTATCCGCACGGAAGATTGCCATAATATTTCTCTAAATGATTCCTTTGAGACTCTGTCAGATCCTCTACTTCAATCTCAATACTCTGCTCATTATATTTTCTGCCTTCTAAGGCAGTCATATCGGTCAACGAACCATAGAATAGTTTGTGTCCTTTCTTTTCTCTTAAGAAGAACACTCTCACATAAACCCAAAGCACCGTCTCGTCAGCCCGTAAATAATGGATAAATCCAGTCGCTCCATTCGTAGGGTTATTATATGCATGTTCAAAAATCGACACCAGAACCTGTCTGTCATCATCTCTCACATGATTCCAAAAACGTTTGTGATAATCCTCTTCCTGCTGTGACACACCTGCCAGTCTAAAATACTGCTCATTCACACGGGTAATCTCAATATTATTCTCATACATATCGTAGAATGCAGCCGGTCCTAAAATATTATTCGCCATTACATCATTGAACAGATTGGTATCTAAAAACTCTTTGATATGTATCGATTCCGTCTGTCTGCACCAGAAGCCCTCATAATCCACGTTCCGCGGGTCCGAGATCAAATCTTCAAACGCAGCTGTTGGCATCGGCTTATAGTAGTAATATCCTTGTGTATAGCGGCACCCCATTTTTAGTAAATGATTTTCCTGGTCCTGGGTCTCTACGCCTTCTACAACAATCGGCACACGCATCTGCTTTGCCATATTGATAACAGAATCTAATATACCAATTCCTTTTTCTGCATCACGCTCATTAATTTCCAAAAAGCGCATATCCATTTTTAAGACATCCACTGGCACACTTTTTAACATGTTAAGAGATGAATAACCACTTCCGAAGTCATCCATCATAACAATCATTCCGTAATTACGTAATTCGTTTACCGTCTGAACGATTTTGTCGCCACTTTCTGCATAAGCACTTTCTGTAATCTCCACCTTCACATATTCTGGCGATAAATCATACTCCTCCATCAAACCAAAAAGATATTCCGGCACGTTCATCGAAAAAATATCAATACGTGATACGTTAATAGAAATCGGTAACGGTTCATAACCTTTTTCGATACACTGTCTCTGGAACTGGCATACCTTCTTCCATACAATGCGGTCTAAGTCCGCAATGAAACCGTTCTGCTCTAAAATCGGAATAAATACTCCTGGAGGAATCATACCTTTCTCCGGATGTATCCAGCGTACTAAAGACTCTCCACCTACGATCTTGCCTTTTGTAATATCACACTGTGGTTGTACAAAAAACGTGAATTCGTCTCGATCAATTCCGATTTGAATCTCAGACAAAATACGAAGTTCCTCTTCTACTTTTTCATCCATAGCCGGATTATAATCACAAATACGGCTGGCATAATTACCGAGCACATGAGAAAGCGCCACCGTCGCTCTGTCATAAATCGTAGCAATTGGAATGTTGTTATCTACAATTTCATAAATACCAAATGCCGGCAAATATCCTACACTATTAGTTCTTTCTTTTACTGCCTGTTGAATATCCTCACATAAGCGTATTAATGTGTCTTTCTCTGTAACAACCAATTGTCCAAAACTATCGCCACCCAAATATCCAGACACACCGCCATATTGCTCTTGGAATTCCTTTAATGAATCCGCAACTCGTATTAAAAGCTCATCACCAGCTTCTCTACCATGCAATTTATTATATAAACGGAAATGTTCAATATCTATAGCCACCATGTAATTCGTGCTATCCGTCCTGCTTTTTAAACATTCCTCAACTTTATCAAAAAAGGTTTGCTCCATATATAATCCTGTCAATGGACTCAACATTTCTTTTTTCATACCCTTCTCCGCTCGCCTTTTGTAGTGGTACTAAATACCCATTTTTTATATATTTTACACTTTCTAACATACTATTTTCAACCACTTTTTAAAATGTTGCAAAACTAGGATATTTTACATTTCTTTTCTGTTTTTTAACGTTTTATATATGATTTCATCATGATATAATATTGGTAGATATCATACGGAGGACTATATTATGCGTGCATTATTTATAGGTGGAACCGGAACCATCAGCATGGCAATTACCAGACAGCTGGCTGCCAATCCGGATTGGGAACTTTACTTACTAAATCGCGGTTCCCGCTCAAATGAATTACCAGACAACGTTCATAGCATCGTTGCTGACATTTCCAATGAAATGGACTGTCAGGAAAAATTAAAAGATTTGCATTTTGATGTAGTATGTGATTTTATTGCATTCACAGCAGACCAGGTAGAACGTGATTACCGTCTCTTTTACGGCAAAACCAAACAATATATTTTTATCAGCTCCGCCTCTGCTTACCAGAAACCATTGGCCAATGCAGTGATTACAGAAAGCACACCACTCGCTAATCCTTACTGGGAATATTCCCGTAATAAAATCGCATGTGAAGAATTTTTAATGAACAAATATCGTGAAAATGGTTTTCCAATTACCATCGTCCGCCCAAGCCACACTTATGATGAACGCAAAGTTCCACTAGGTGTGCATGGAGACAAAGGAAGCTGGCAGATTTTAAAACGAATGTTAGACGGAAAGCCTGTCATTATTCACGGCGATGGCACTTCTCTTTGGACTATGACACACAATACCGATTTTGCAAAAGGATTTATCGGATTAATGGGCAACATCCACGCCATTGGCGAAGCCTTCCAGATTACCTCCGACGAGTCCCTCACTTGGAATCAGATTTATCAGGCAATTGCAAATGCATTGGGTGTAGAACTACATGCCTACCACGTAGCCACTGATTTTTTAGCTTCTACCGGAAAATATGATCTGACCGGAAGCCTTATTGGTGATAAGGCCAACTCTGTCGTATTTGATAACACCAAATTAAAACGGGCAGTCCCTGACTTTGTGGCAACCACACGATTTGACCA
>JAFYQA010000026.1 GCA_017547315.1 Roseburia sp.
CCGATGCCATCTCCATTAGTATCATAAAAACTTCTCGGATAAATCTGATAAAAAACAGCTTCCTTCCACCATTTTTTCGTAATCGTTCCCTTTGATACGACTGGTACATCAGGTTCTGTATTTACCAGCTTTAACATAGCATCAAAAAAATCTTTTCCTAGTACTTTACCGGTAAGTGCCGCCACAGTCTTTAATTTCAGACCTGATACAATCCCATTAGTAATCGCCCATTCCGGAACACCAAGCTGAAGTAATACCTTTGCCAATGCATCATGCCCTACCGGTGTTTTGTACAAATCACCAATACGGCTATCTAATGTCAACTTATTTCCACCCATAATTCTTTTCAATATCCTTTCTTTGCTTATGTTAGTGTCCACCTAGATACTCGTCTAAAAGTGCACTTCCCATATCATAGTCAATATCATCACATGCCTGCTTGCACTTACTTATCAATTGACTTTCCTCTCCTGATAATTCTCTAGAAAGAAGCTGTTCCATACATCGCTCTGCAGTCATTAAATCAAAATCATCAAAGGCTACCTTTAACTGCTCCAACAACTCATCTATCTCTTCATCGCTCTGTTTCACTTCCCGTTTAGGCAGCGTTGCCAGCTCTTCCATAATCTCATCTATCGTTTCCTGTATTTCGTCTAAAAAATCACCTAGATTTTCTGAAATAAAACGCTGATTATCGGTCTTAGCAGCCATCTCCATAATCTCTGCCTGCCTGCTAATATTCAAACGGTTAATCTGTCTTGTAAACCCTTTCACACCATGCACTTTTATACGGAATAGAGACATATCATTTTTTAAATATTCTGGTAACTGTTTATGTAACTCTTTTAATTCTGTCACAACTGTTTCCAAAATGGCTCTCTGTGCCAGCAACGCTTCTTCTGTCTGCACTACCGCCTCGCCACCTATTATTCCGGCAGCTACACGATATTCTACCGGAATATATTTTTTCAAATTGGTTTCTAACTGAAGATTTTCGATTGGTTTGCACATATAATCTGCAAACCCTACCACTTCGCATCTTCGCTTTGTCTCATCAGAAGCATCTGCCGTTAGTAAAATCAACGGCGTATTACAAAACTTCTTTATCTCTGCCGCCGTTTCCATCCCATCCATTTCTGGCATCATATAATCCAGAAAAATCAAATGATAATCTTTTCCTTGCGCCATTTTAATCGCTTCAGCACCACTTGATGCGATATCCGGTACAATTCCCCAACGAGCTGCGATCTGCTTAAACACCTGTAAATTCACTTCCAGGTCATCTACCACTAATACCCTTGCATCCATAAACGCAACCGTTGGCATATCTACCTTTTCTACGTTTAATTTGCGCTTAATCAAATCCTTATTCTGATAACATACCGGCTGACACCAAACATCTTTTTCTAACCCCTGGTAAAAAGATATCGTAATCGTACTCCCCGAATGTCCATCGCTTTCTGCCTTAGCGCTTCCCCCCATCAGGTTCGTCAGCTGACGCACAATACTCATTCCAAGGCCTGTACCTTCTTTATTCCGCAAATCTGAAAAAGATGCATACTCATCAAAGATTGCCGCCAACTGCGCTCGACTCATTCCTGTACCGGTATCTGAAATACAACAAGTAATCTTAACTTTATCACCTTCCGGTTCACAACTAACCTTACAACAAATCTTACCTTCTTCAGTAAACTTCACCGCATTCGATAAAATATTTTGGATTACTTCCCGTACACGAGTCCGGTCTCCTATCACTTCTTCCGGATAAGAGGTATCAAAAATCAACTCATATTCCACTGGCTTTGCCGACAAATTTACCATCATTATCTGTGACAGTTCCTTTATCATACCTTCAAAAGAATATGGATTATTTAGCAATACCAGCTTACCCGCTTCAAGCTTTGAGTATAATAAAATCTCATTTACTAAATCCAGCAATACCTTACTGCTATTTTTAATCATCTGAATATAATTACGATTCATCGCAGTCATATTGTTCTTTGCAAGGAGCACATCACTCGCCCCCATTACTGCATGCAATGGGCTTCGCAAATCATGACTCATATTTGCCAAAAACTTGCTTTTTAGCACATTCTGTTCCTCTGCCTGTTGTTTTAACTGAGCCATTCTTTGTAATTGCAATTTTTCTTCCGTAATATCTACAATAGTTAAAATATAACCTCTTATTTTTCCTTGAATGCAATAGTCCTCGACCGTGCATCGATAGAAACTCCCATCTATCTCTTTTTCTGCTATTCGCTCCCTGCTTTCTGCAAAGTGCTTCATAGCCTCTCGAAACTGCTCACGCTGTGCTTCTCGCCTATTCTTCTCAAAATCCTCCGGGAAACTTTTTCTCGCCACGTGATTTGCTTCCAACAAATAAAAGTCTGGATCAAATAACACCATTGCTACATCTGATGTATCAAATACATTCATCTGCATCAAGGTTGCATCGTCTGTCAAACTTCTAGAATACATCAAATAAAAAGCACCAATGCATATCCCATCATAAATCAGACTGGTCAAAAATCCTCCCGGTACATTCGGTATTTTCCGTGTCAGTAGCACTACACCGGCCGCCATTAATGCCACGTAAAGTAAACGAACTACTTTTCGTTCATTCTTGCTAAAATAGGTAAGCTGTAAAATCCGTGTGGCTGCTATCATCAATCCTGCCAAATAACAATTCGTAAATACACAATAGGTAGCGTAATACAGTAGCGGATACTGGTACTGTAATAACACAATTACTGCCATCACTACCATACTAAGGGCTAATAAAAACTCCGTTCTCTTCTTAAAAAATATATAATAGAATTCACGTATGTAATGTGTCAAAAGATATAAAATCTCCAGCATCAGCCAATCGTCAAAAAACACAAACATTTTTGTTTTTCCTACTAGCAAAAACGCCATCTGACAAATATGATGTAGGGCAATTGCAACAATTACCATCGGTAGCAAACGATGTATTCCTGCTTTTATACTAGAAGCAATATAATAATTGAATGTAAGAATTGTTAAAAACAATGATACAAAGTAAAAAATCAGCATTTATCTAATGTCCCCATCCTTCAAGGATTCTCTTAATCTCTGTTTTCACATATACTTCCTTATACGGTCTTACAATATAACTTTCTGGCTTTATATTTCTGCATCGCATTACCGTATCTCTATCGCATAAAGAGGTCACAAACATAATCGGAATATGTTTCTCTTCTGTTCGCAAACGAATCTGTCGTGCTGTTTCAATTCCATTCATACCAGGCATATCAATGTCTAATATAATCAAATCCGGCAATTTCTTTTTTTCTATATAGGCAACTGCCTGCTGCCCACTCTTAGCCAAAACCAGATCATAATATGCCCCCAACATATCCTGCATCATCTGTAGATTCGTTTTCATATCATCTACTATCAGTATACGCTGACGTCTGCTTTCTCCAATCATTTCCTTTCGCTCTTGCTCATTCTTTTCTGAAATACTAGCAAAATTTTTTAATTGTATTGTCATATTAAAGTATTCCGGTTCTGCCAAATCTAATAACGAACCATCATATAAACGAATAATTGGCCTTAAATTATGAATACCTTTGTTTTCTACGATGATTCCACCTCTACCATCAGACAATTCTACATCCGTTCCCTTAGGGTACATAGGAACAAACTTCATTAAGGTCATTACTACTTCCTGATCGAACAATAAGCCGCAACCACCCATCAAATACTCCATTGCCTCCTGCGGAGAATATGGTGTTTTATATGGTGTTCTAGAAACCAATGCATCATATACATCTACCACATGAATAATTTTAGTATAAATAGATTGCGACTCCCCTAATGTTCCATCCGGATAACCACTGCCATCCACATTCTCATGATGCGAGCGCACCGCATTCTTAACATGTGCTGAAATATCTGTACGTTCTTTTATCAGCTCATAAGAAAGCTCTGCATGCTTTTTCATAATCTGAAACTCGTCTCTGCTCAAACGCCCCGCCTTATTACGAATCCAATCCGGAATATCTAGTTTCCCCAGATCATGTATTAATCCCGCAAAGACTAAATTGTGCAGTTCCTCATCTCCCATACCAAATCCCATTCCTAGCAGACAACTTAAAATCGCAACATTTACAGAATGAGCATAAATATAATTTTCATTCGTTCGAAAATCATTCAAATCCAACGAGATTTCCCGTTTTCCTTTTAATGCTTCTATAATCTCATCCGATACTTCTCTGCATTCACTTATATTACGTAATCTCACACACTCCATGGCCTTTGCCCACAATGCTGCACGAATTACGCTCTCTATACGTATATCTGCTGACAAATCATCTTGAATATATACCCCATCATAACCATCTCTCACTAATCTACTAATTGCAAATTCGGAAAGTGAACTATTCTCCTCTAACAATACTCGTCCGCTTGGGTCTAATAATTCCTGCGCCAATATCATTCCCGGTTGCAAGTCCCTTACAAATAAATATCTCAATGTCTTTTCCCTCCAAAATACAGCTCCACTTAAAATATTACATATTATTATAGCAGATTATTATGTGCAATTAAAGTAAAAACAAAACAAAAAGGCGCATACACAACGTATACACCTAGAAGTTTTCATAGTAATATCTGTCTTATAATATCCCTCTAATAATACTCTTTAATCTCTCTGCCGATTCTTTCAATTTTTCCAATTCTTCTTCATCTAATGAAATTGGTACGATTTCTTCCACTCCTGTTGCTCCCACAATTGTAGGAACGCTAAGCGCCACTCCTGTTATCCCAAATTCTCCACATATTAGATTTGAAACCGGTAAAATAGACTCTTCATCTCTTATAATCGCTTCGCAAATACGGCGTACTGCCATCGCTACTCCAAAATAAGTTGCCCTTTTCTTTTCAATAATTTCGTAGGCACTGTTTTTTACATCTTCTGCAATCCGCTCTTCGGCTGCGTCATGATTATAGTGTCCTCTCATCTCACAAAATGCATCTATCGGTACACCGGATACCGTAGCACTGCTCCATACTGCAAGTTCGCTGTCTCCATGCTCGCCAATAATAAAAGCGTGTACACTTCGGCTATCTACTTCTAGATGTTGTCCGAGATTGTATTTTAATCTGGCAGTATCTAGTACCGTTCCTGAGCCTATCACTCGATTAG
>JAFYQA010000027.1 GCA_017547315.1 Roseburia sp.
ATATTGCAGAGTATATTCAGGATGGTGATTGTATTCAGCTCGGTATCGGTGGTATTCCGAATGCTGTGGCACGATCCCTATACGATAAAAAGGATTTGGGCGTACATACAGAAATGCTTACGACAGAGATGGTGAAACTTGCAAAGGCTGGAGTTATCAATGGTAGTAAAAAGCAGATTGATAAAGGACAGATGGTAGCAACTTTTGCGATGGGAACACAGGAGATGTATGAGTATATGGACAATAATCCGACTGTGAAACTCGCAAGCAGTATTTATGTGACAGATCCAAATATAGTAGCACAGAATGATAATCAGGTATCTATTAATACGACTTTAGAAGTGGATTTGACCGGACAGTGTTGTTCGGAGTCTATCGGTCAGATGCAGTTTAGCGGAACCGGAGGCCAGACAGACACAGCGCTTGGTGCGCAGCTTAGTAAAAACGGACGGTCATTTATTGCATTGTACTCTACTGCCATGGTGCGTAATCCCAAAACAGGCGAAAAAGAGGAAATGTCTAAAATTGTTTGTCAGTTAAAACCTGGAGCAGCGGTATCTTTATCACGTAATGATATTGAGTATCTGGTTACGGAATATGGTGTGGTAAATCTAAAGGGTCGAACCGTAAAAGAACGTGTGGAATTAATTATTTCTATCGCACATCCAAAGTTTAGAGAGCAGTTGATGAAGGAAGCCCAAAATGCAGGATTAATTTAGGCAGTTTGGAAGCAAAAGAAAATGAGAAAACGATATTATAATGCAGTTGTATATACAGGAGAGATGCCTTTGCAAGAGGCATTTGTAGTAGAGAATGGCATGTTGGCTGATTTTGTAGTACTTAGTGAGAATCCTTTTGAGACAGATAAGAATTATATAAAAGATATAAAAGTTAAACAGACCTATATGAGCGGAAAATGTGTATTTTCTATGTAAAATGAATAGGTAGAAATTAGTATATGAAAAGAGCGGTATTTGGGAATGAAACCAAGTGCTGCTTTTTTTTGAACCGGCAGAGAAGTTATGACAATATATAAGTGAAGGGCAAAAAATCTCCCTTTCACGCGCGTTGAATATGAGAAAGAAAAATATTTGTCAAAAAGTAAAGAAATGGTATAGGAATTGTGTGGCACGGGAATGACTGGATTTGAGTTGGAACATTGTATAAATGAATATGGCAAGGATATTTATTCTTTTTGCAAACATTTAACTGGCAATCGTCAGGAGGCAGATGATTTGTATCAGGATACTTTTCTAAAGGCAGTAGAATTGCAGGGAAAGATTAGATGGGAAGATAATCCGAAAAGTTATCTTTTATCTGTGGTAGTGCAATTGTGGAAAAATCGGAGGCGAAAAGCCGTATGGAGAAACCGGATTGCACCTGTTGTATCTATTCAAGAAGAGCTAGATGTAGAAGTGTCATGTGAGATGGAGGGTTCTCCGGAAGAAAAATGCCTTGTTAACGAAGAAAAGAGAATAGTGCAAAGTGCTGTGGATAAGTTGCCGGAGAAATTAAAGCTGTGTGTATTACTTTTTTATATGGAGGAACTGTCGGTAGCACAAGTTGCAAAAACGTTGAAATTGCCCGAAGGAACAGTCAAAAGCAGATTGTATCAGGCAAGAAAATTATTACAAAAAGAACTGGAGAATGTTTTATGAAAAGAGATTATGACGAATTACTAAAACAAGCCCTTGCTCCAATCGACGAGCCGTATTTTTGGCTCAATCAAAAAATTTTACGCCAGGTGAAGGAGAAAAAAAGCATGAAAAAGAAAACTTATAAAAAAATTCCGGCAGTTGTTTTGGCTGCGGTATTGGTGTTAGGAATTGGGACAATTACTACATTTGCAGCATGGAAATATCTCATGCTCGATGAAGTTGCGGAAGTAGTGAAAAATGAAAAGCTGGCAGAAGCATTCATGAGTGAGGATGCTGTTTTTGTAAATGAGGCACAGAGCTATGGCGGATATCAGGTGACTTTTTTGGGTATGGTATCGGGAGCAGATTTAACAAGTTTTATTTCTATGGATGATAACGGAGAGATTAGGTCCAATTTAAGTCATATGGTGGTGGCAATTGAAAATGCAGATGGTACGCCGATGCCGGATATATCAGATGATGCCTATGGAGAGTTGGAATTTTTGGTGACGCCTTTGGTGGAAGGATATAATCCGGTGACTTACAATGCATTTGCGTTTGGTGGCAGTTATACGGATGAAGTGGTAGATGGTATCTTATACCGTGTTATGGAATGTGATAATGTGGAAATGTTTGCAGATTGCAAGTTATATCTTGCGGTATTAGACAGTACTTTCTATCGGGCAGCAGCTTACAATTATGATGAAGCAAGTGGTGAAATCAGCCGAAATGAATCCTATGATGGATTAAATGCACTTTTTTCCTTGCCGGTCGATGTGGCAAAGGCTGACACAGAGGCTGCAAAAGCTTATATGGAGAGCCTATTTGTAGAGGATGAGAACGAGACAAGTGGCGAGATGGAGGATAAGGTTGACGAAACAACAGGGGCACAGAGTGAGGCTTTGCAAGGTGTCGAAATGGAAGCGTATGCGCAAGTGGAAGCATGGATAGAGCGGATTACACCGGAAAATATTGATGAACTGGCGGTACGTGTTGAACATACAGTGCAGGTACTTTCCGTAGATGAGAATGGGTATCTTAATGTTGCGCCTTATGAGATAGAAGGTCGCGGCGGAAGTGGTGAATGTAGTATATCTGCTTCTTGGGCATTTGGAGATTTGGGAGTTGGAATGAGTGACCAATTTTCCTATATGCATTCCGGAACATTGGATTCTTTGCGTGTGGAGACTTTCACAAAAAATGAGGATGGGACGTATACATTTGCTGTGTATATTCCGAAAGAATGACTTATAAAAATAACGGGTGTCATGACACCCGCTATTTTTATATTAATGTTTATATTTCCCAGTATTTTTGGATATATTCATTTGCCGTATTTTCTGTTAATACAAAATCAGATAGAAGGCGTTTTTGTGTATCTGTCTTAGAAACCCCGAGAGATTGGCATACTTTAATTACTGCAATAATTCCTTCTTTTATTCCTTCCTCCTTACCCGCTTCAAAAGATAATTCCTTTTCATATTCGATATGAGCTTGTTCATCGTATTGTGTTAATAGCATGGAACGTACCTCCTCACAATTATCACGCAATATCTGCTCAAGAATACCTTCTGCTATGCAATCATCTGTTGCCTTGTTTATTGCTGTTTCAATATCATAGTTGGCATCTAAATAGTCTCTTACGCGAGCAATATACTGAGCATATTCCTTGAGTTTTTTGCATTTTTCCATTACTTCTTTATTATAGCCTAAATTAATATTTAAAACAATTGCTTTACAATTTAAAGCAGCGTTTTCTTTGCTGGTCCATTTAGGGAAAGCATCGCTTAATTCTAATATCTGCCGTTCTGGTTCTTCCTTTGTTCCGTTGTAGAATACAACAAATTGAGGATAAGGCAATTCTATAAGTTTTGTACCATAAATTTTCTTCTCGTTTCCGATAATCTTTTGATAGAGCCGTGTAAAATAGAACAATCCACGTAGTGGAAGGTTTGGGTTAAATGTACTTTGATGTTCATACAAATTCAATATATCGGTTAGTAAAAACGAAATATCATTTTTCATGCCCATGTAGACAACGTCCTCAAGAGTGTTTACTTCTATATCTTCTGGATTATTATAATCAGTTCCATTAATGGCATTATATAATTGTAATAAATCTTCTTTTTCTTTAAAAATAAATTTAAATAATCTGTCTTTATACTGTCTGATTACCTGCATTTTGGACATAAAAAGACCTCCTATATGTATGATGTTTTAAAATGTGTTTTGGAATTCTTTGGGTGAAAACCCGTATATGATAAAAGATGGTTTTAAATGTATCTATAATATACATTAAGAAGTGGATGTTCACAAGAAAAAAATGAAAAGTTTAAGCCAAATAATAAGTTGCATCGTCTAATAGATGTAAGTGCAAAAAGATGGGAGGTGTAAGCCGTGGAAGAGTTGTTGCAAAAAGCACGACGCGGGGATGAAAAAGCATTCTTAGAATTATTTGCGATGTATGAGAATCAGATGTATCGTGTCGCATTTCTGCATGTGAAAAACGAGGCGGACGCGCTGGATGTTATGCAGGAAGTTGCTTACCGCATGTTTAAAAATATTGCAACTGTAAAGAACGTGGAATATTTCAAAACATGGCTAACAAGGATTACGATGAATTGTGCGGTAGACCATATTCGTAAAAATAGCAAGGTAGTGCAGATTGGTACCGAATACCTTGAGAATGTGGAGGAGATAACTGAGTCCTACGAAAGAGAAGTGCTTTTAGGAGCCTCGCTTGAGGAGTTAATGGAAGCGCTAGATAGTGAAGAAAAGAATGTGATTCTTCTAAAATATTATTACGAATATTCTTTTCAAGAGATGTCAGAGATTCTAAAACGGCCGCTGGGAACTGTGAAATCGGTTCTGTATCGGGCATTGAAAAAATTGAAAGAAAAGGCGAAGGAGGTTCATTTGGATGAAACCGATTATTGAAGAAAAATTAGATGCAATCGAAATCCCAAAGAATTTGCATGAGCGATGTGTAACTGGAGTTATGAAAGCAAAAGCAGAGATGGACACAAGTTTGTATGAACAAAAACTTAAGAGTCGCAGAAAAAAGGAGGACAAGAAATATATGAAGAAAATGGTAGCGGTAGCAGCGGTAATGTTAGTGTGTGTTTTAGCAGTAGGAAATACAGCAATGGCAGATGGTATCAAGGGTATGTTTAAGGATATTACACGTTTTGATGGTGCGGTAACAGGTAGTGAATATGTGAATGCTACGGATGAAGTGTCAATCACAGCGGGGGAAGTAACTGCGTCAGAAACAGAATTTTTTGTGCCGGTGGAAATTATCTTTTTAAATCCAGGGACAGCACCATTTAATGCCATTGAACTTGTAGAAGTGGATGCGTTTGAGATTTTAAATGCAAATGGTGAAGTAGTGGTAAATGAGAAAGATGCGAATGTGGTTTGCTCTGTAAATGATGGATATGCGAGGCTGTCACTTAGAGTGGATGCTGGTAAGCTTAATGCAGCGGAGACATATGCATTAGTAATAGAAAGTTTTGAAGGTCTGAAAAAAGCAGATGCACCATTAGTAGTAAAGGGCGAATGGGAATGTATATTTGAAGTAAAATAAAGTGTCAATAAAACGCTGTTCTTCTCATAGACTTTTATAGCAGTAGCGGTGAAAAGGATTGATTTCAAAATATCATCATGCTATAATCAGACGACTAATAAAACTAATATAGGAGAGAAGAATGGATTTTATTGAGATTTTAAAAGCGATTTTATTCGGTATAGTCGAAGGTATTACAGAGTGGCTTCCAATCAGTAGTACGGGACATATGATTTTATTAGATGAATTTATTCATCTGCAGGTTTCAGAAGAATTTATGAGTATGTTTGAAGTTGTCATTCAGCTCGGAGCGATTTTTGCAGTTGTTCTTTTGTTCTGGAATCAGATATGGCCGTTTGGTAAAAAAGATAACAAAGAACCGTTAGCAGACAAAGGCGTACTTTCATGGGTGAAATGGGATATTTTTAAATTGTGGTTTCACATTTTAGTGTCTTGCGTGCCAGCTGCAATTGTAGGTATTTTGTTTGATGATATTTTAGAAGCATGGTTTTACAATTATCAGACGGTTGCTATTATGTTGATTCTTTTTGGTATCGCATTTATTATTATTGAAAATCAGCATAAAGGTAAAAGTGCAGCAGTGAACACCTTAGAAGGAATTGATTATAAACTTGCATTTTGGATTGGTATGTTCCAGTTAATCGCAGCAATTTTCCCTGGAACTTCTCGTTCTGGTGCGACAATCGTAGGTGCGTTATTACTTGGAGTATCAAGAACGGTTGCAGCAGAGTATACATTTTTCCTTGCAATTCCGGTAATGTTTGGTGCGAGCCTTTTAAAAGGCGTGAAATTCCTTATGGAATCGTCTTTAGCACAGGGCGAAGGCATGATTTTACTTGTAGGAATGGTTGTAGCATTTGCGGTATCACTTTTTGTAATCAAGTTCCTCATGGGATACATAAAGAAGCACGATTTCAAGGTTTTCGGATGGTATCGAATTGTCTTGGGTGTGATTGTGTTGTTGTGCGGAATCGTTGGTATCATTTAAGTGTTGTTTTGATGTGTTTATGTATGAAAGTAATATTTTATGCATTTGAAACAAGAAGAATAAAGTGCAAATATGTGTAGATGAGGAGAATTCTTTGAAGAACGAACAGAAGAGAAATAAAAGAATTTCTACATCAACAATGGCAGTGGTTGCATTGATGGCGGCAGTCTTATGTGTACTGGCGCCATTTTCCATACCTATCGGACCGATTCCGATTTCGTTGGCGACTTTCGGGCTATATCTTACGATAATTATTCTAGGTGGAAAAAAAGCAATAACGGTATGTTTGATGTATTTATTAATTGGATTTGTGGGATTGCCAGTTTTTTCTGGGTTTTCAGGTGGACCGATGAAACTGCTTGGACCGACCGGCGGATACTTTTTCGGATACTTGTTATTAACGGCGATAGCAGGATGGTTTGTGGATAAGTTCCAGAAAAAACGTGTCATGTGTTTATTAGGATTTCTTTTAGGTACAGCGACTTGCTATGTGGTAGGAACCGCATGGCTGGCATTTCAGATGCAGATGAATTTTGTATCGGCACTCATGGTAGGTGTTGTACCATTTTTGATAGGTGATGTGATAAAAATGGTTATGGCGTTGTGGATTGGAACTGTAATCCGTGGACAAATGAATAGAGCTGGATTTACGGTATAAAGGACATTACTCAAGTATGGGTAATGTCCTTTTTTAAGAATATATTAAATTGTATGAGGGGCTATTGCAATTCTTTTCCCGAAAGAAGATAATAACAATAAATTATTTTTTGAAAAAAGCAATGATATTATCACCAAAACGTATTGTGCTAAGAAATAAGAAAATACTAGCTGCGAAAGATAATAAGTTTAAGAATAAGTAACCTGTAAGATTCATGTTTACACCTCCGGTGGGTAAGTCATTGGGAGTATCCATTGAGTAGTATATGCAGATGTGAAGAATTTGATATATTGTGGGAGAAGAAGATTATGGTAGAGCATCCAATTAGACCGGTTTATAATGAAAATTCACGAATTTTAATATTAGGAAGTTTTCCGTCGGTGAAGTCACGAGAGGCGAATTTTTTCTACGGACACCCACAGAACCGTTTTTGGAAGGTCTTGGCAGCGGTATTTGGTGCAGCGGTGCCGGGGACTGTGGATGAGAAAAGAGCATTTTTGTTGGAGCATGGTATAGCGGTATGGGATGTGATTAAGTCTTGTGACATTGTGGGCTCTTCAGACAGCAGTATTAAAAATGTTGTGCCGAATGATTTGCGGGAGATTTTAAATACTGCCGATATCCGCCAGATTTTTGTAAACGGAAAAACGGCAGAGCAATATTATAAAAAATATATTGAAAAAGAAATTGGACGAAAAGCAATCTGTCTGCCGTCTACAAGTCCAGCAAATGCAGCATGGAATGTAGAGAGGTTAGTGACAGAGTGGAGACAGATATGTAAATGAACTGTGAAAGCAGATGTGAGTTGTCGCTAATACGATGTTTTTATGATGCAAGAACGTGTGATGCACAGCTACGCGCGCGGAACAAAAGCTGTGCTGGAAAGAAAATGAGGTCGCGAGAGTGTGCGAAGCACACTTTTGTTCTGCTACGAGAGATATATAGTGGGGATATAAAAAATAAAGGTAGGTATAGATAATGAAAAAGATGAGTTTAATCATGTGTGCAGTATTGGTATGCACATTAATGGCAGGCTGTGGCGGTAAAAATCCGCAGGTGGAAAGCGGCAGTATGCAGGATACACAGGTTTCGGTAGAGACTCAGGAAACAGAACAGAGCAGTAAAACAGAATCAGATGCGTTACTTGACCAGTTTCTTGTGGGAGAAATTAGTGCTGATGGCAATGATTTATATTATGAAGAAACGTTTTATATTTCCGACCTTTCGATAGACGTAGAAGATTGGCAGTCGTATAGTATAGGCGAAAGACTGGATTTAGACAATGATGCGGATAACGAACAGGTATTAAACGGACCTTATGGTGGTATCTATTTGGATGCTTCGGATGGTAAGGTGAAGGTACTTGCCTGTGGTGAAGGAACTGCAAGAAATCTTTCGTATAAATATTTCGAGGGCGAAGTGTGGATTGTTTATAGTGATGTCATGCATGTCGGCAGAACCTATTATTTCTTAGAAAAATATTATGGAGCCGATGATTTGGCGGAAACGATATCTTTGGAACGGTATGAGGAAGAGGATTGTGTGACTTATTATTTGAACGGACAGGAAGTGACTTCTTCCATATATGAGCATGAGTATGAAAAGTTTTTTGGAACCTATGAAGTGTATGATCCGGTTATGGACACGGAGATTGTAGATGAGGGCAGTTCTGCAGCGGAGTTATATGAAGCATTTTTAAACAATGAAATCAGCGTAGCGAATCCCTATGTAGACGGAGATACTTTATCTGTAATGACTGATGAAGATTATGATGGCGAATTTGATGGTGCAGAAAAAAGATATGCTTTTGTAGATATGAACAGAGATGAGCAGGAAGAACTTATTTTTAAAATAACTGCATCTCCAAGTGAATTGATGATGATATTAGGCGTGGTTGAGGGAGAACTTATTTGCTTTGATGTAATGGAAACCCATACTAAGACGATTGAATTCAGTGTGTATGATTTTGGTTTGGCATGGAAAGATGAGAGTTATGACCATTTTGTAAGAGGCATCTATCATTACGGAGAGGACGGACAGCCATCGTTAATTCGTACATTTACTGAAGGTGATGAAGCTAGTATGGAGACGTTTGCGGGAGATGAGCCGGAGTGGATGGATTGGAGTTCATTTAGTGGTTTATAAGATTAAAAATCCTTGTGTGATTTTGTCACAGAAGGATTTTATATTATGTAGTATGATACGAACATAGAAATGACAGCACAATTTTGTTTGAAAAATAAAAGAGAGAAATGAATATGGAGGTTATGATGGAAACAAAGAAAGTTAGAAAAAAAGCAAGTATCTCACAGAATGATTGTGTAGCATGTGGTTGTTGTATAAAGATATGTCCATTGGGAGCAATCAGCATTTATAAAGGCACTTATGCAGAAGTGGATGAAACGAAGTGTGTCGGTTGTGGGAAGTGTGTGAAAGAATGTCCTGCAAGTATTATTAACTTAGTGCAAGCTTAAGATATTAGAGCTAGATAGTTATAGTTAGATGATAAGAAAAACGAAAGAGAGAAATATTATGAAACAGAAAAAACAATGGTACGATTATCTTTGGATTTGGACAACAATTTATTTAGTGATGGGATTTTTTAATATATTATTTGCGTGGCTTGGATTGGCATGTTTTTTCATCCCGTTAATAATTTCGGTAGTAAAAGGCACAAAAGGATACTGCAATAATTATTGTGGAAGAGGACAGTTGTTTGCATTGCTCGGTGGCAGATTTGGACTTTCCAGAAAAAAGGATATGCCAAAGTGGATGAAGTCAAAGTGGTTCCGTTATGGATTCTTAATTTTCTTCTTCATCATGTTTTTCCAGATGCTTTGGAATACATATCTGGTATTTGCTGGTGCACAGGACTTAAGACAAGTTGTGACATTACTTTGGACATTTAAGGTGCCTTGGCATTGGGCTTATCATGGCACATTGTTTAGTGATGGCGTGGCACAGTTCGCGTTTGGTTTTTATAGCGTGATGCTGACATCTACCATCTTAGGATTTGTGACAATGATTTTATTTAAACCAAGAAGCTGGTGTGTGTATTGTCCGATGGGAACGATGACACAGCTGATTTGTAAAGCAAAAGCCGGAGCTTGTAGCACAGGTTCTTGCAATAGATAAGCATAATTAAAAAGATAAAGGTAAGTAGTAAACCCTCAACCATCGAATGAACTGAAACAGGAACGTGGTTGAGGGTTTTGTGATTGAGGGGGTCTATATTGCTGTATAAAAATGAAAGGCGTTTCGTTATTTGATTGGAATCGGATGCCTAACTTTAATCTAACGCTTATTATATACGTTTCCGGCACAGACTTCTTCGTCACCACAAGAAAGAAGCTCAGATACGGTAACAAGCTGGTAACCTTGTTCGATTAAATCAGGAATAACTCGTTCCATTGCGTCTACGGTTGTGCTGTGTAAATCGTGACAAAGAATGATGGCACCATCTTTTACGTCTTTCATGATTGCGTTGTAAACCATATCTGCATTTTTGTTTTTCCAGTCTAAAGTATCTACGGACCAATTCACCATGACAATTCCAAGGTTAGCACAAACCTCTTTTACATCACTGTTAAAAGCTCCGTATGGAGGGCGGATAACGGTAGAGTCTACGCCTGTTACTTCGTAGATTTTGGCACGGGTAGTCATAATCTGGTCAGTTAATTCCGATGGTGTTAATTTGGTAAGCTGACGGTGGCTCCAACTGTGTCCTGCAACTTCGTGACCTTCCTCAGCCATACGCTTCACAGCGTCTGCACGATTGTCAATCAAATTTCCAACGACGAAGAAGGTACCTTTTCCGCCATATGTTGCAAAAATATCCAATAAACGTGTAGTGTGTTTGCTTGGACCATCATCAAAGGTAAGTGCAACCATTGGTTTATCCGGATCGATGGTGGTAACGGGCAGGTTATTTTGGGCATTTTCTGTCAGTTCTGTTTCTGTTAATTCTTCAGTTTCAGATACTTCAGATTCATTTTCGACCGGTAAGAGAAGAATGTTTTTTAACTCATCATAAGAATAGCTGAGCGTTACGGTTCCTGCTGACATTGGCAGGTAGTCGCCACGTTCTAGGATGATTTCTAGACCATCAGATGTTAATGCCCAAAGGTCTAATAGATGTTTATCTACGATTTCAGCCTCAAGCGAAGCATCGTTTATTACCATATTTTGCAAAGCTGTGCGTCCATCAGAAGTAAGAATGCCGTCTAAAGAAAGTAATTTTCCTGTAGATAAATCTGCGTGGAAAGTAGCGATAATGTCGATTGGATGTGCCAAATATGGTTTGTCATATAAACCGGAGAATTTGACGCTGACAATATTTCCGGTTAGGTAACTGTCGTAATCGACTGTCAACTCAGCAGAATCTTCCATGTCAATGGCATCAGCAGATTCGTATTCGAAGTAAGAAACGGTATCGGTAATCCAGCTTTCAATTGCTTGATTTAAGTCATCAAGTTCTGTTTCCGGATAGGCGATACGAACACCCAAATCCTCTTCTAACTGAATAAACGCAGTACTTTCACCATATTCGCGAATAGGTGTTTCTAAAATATCCGGATTAGCAAGGTATTCCTCTAATAAGTTATCGGAAGAAGTATCTGATTGCTCTGTTTCTGTATATATATTTGGTAGAGAGTCATTTGGTGTTTTTGTGCAGCCGGATAGACATAAACAAAGCACGAGAACAAAAGAAAATAATTTTTTCATAGAAATCCTCCTGTTATTAAGTATTTGCTAATTTTTCGAAATCTATGATTTCTATAGTGCCTCTGCTAAGAGAGACAATTCCTTCTGACTGGAGGTATTTTAATAACCGTGTGATGACTTCCCTAGCCGTGCCCATATGGTTTGCAATTTTATCATGAGTGATATGAAGTATCAAACTGTCTGCAAGGTTACTTTCTTCTATAAGAAATGCAGCCAGGCGGGAGTCCATGCTTTTCCATAAAACCTGTTCTATCAACCACATCACGTCGGTGAACTTTGTCGCCATAAGCTGATTGGTATAGTTGGCGAGTGGAGCAGACTGTTCCATCAATTTTTTATAGAGGTCAGCCGGGATAATCCATGCTTCGGTGTCTGTTTCAGGCATGACGGAGATATTAAACTGGATACTGTTCATCATACAGGATGCCGAAAAAAGGCACATATCGCGGTCAAAAAGACGGTAAATCGTAATCTCACGACCTTCCTCAGAGGTAATAAAGACACGGAGCTGCCCACTTCTAATTAAGACGAGACCAAGGCAATCGTTAGAGCCGTTATGCAGCAGTGTGTCTTTTTCAAAGGTGTGCAGGCGGGCATGTCTGGTAAGTAATGCCTGCTCTTCGGATGTTAAATTTTCGTAGATTGGGAAGTAATTTGCAAAATCCATTTATATCTCAACTTTCGTAATTTATATTTCTTTTTTTCTTAGCCAAATAAACTAGCTTTTGGTGCTACCTAATTTAATAATGACATGAAAAAATGAGCAAGTCAAATAAATATAATACTTAAGATTTTATGAAGGATATTCTAAAAGAGATTTCATAGTGGTAAAATAAAAGTCACATAAAGATAAAGGAGCATGATGATATGAAAAAGTTGATTGGATTCATTTTATTATCGATTTGTGTGCTGGCTATGGCGGGCTGTAACAATAAAAGTATGGATTATATTATTGAAAATAAACCAAGCGTAACAGGAATCGTAGAAGAGGTACGGGATGATTATATTATCATGTATTCCGACTCGGCAGAAGGATATCCGAATGGATCTAGATGGTCGATTTCTTTGGATGTAGAGAACAAAGACAGTTATACAGACCTTGTAGTGGGTGACGAAATCGTTGTGTATCACGATGGAAATGTGATGGAGACAGAGCCATTAAAAGTAGGCACGGTATATGCAATCACCTTGAAGACACCTGCGGAACGTGTGGATAAGGAAGTACAGGAAAATGCGACAGAGATTTTTGGAGAAGAAGATTATGTCGAAAGCGTTCAGGATGAGATCGCAAGAGTAGAGGAGCAGTCTCGCGAACATTGTGATATAGATTCAAGTGATATGGGACAGCAGCAAATGAACTATCACAGTGCACAATGGTATAAGCTTTGGGACGATGAACTCAATTCGCTGTGGAGCAGATTAAGTGATGAATTGGATGCAGAGACGAAAGCAAAGGTGCTTGAGGAACAGCGTACATGGATTAAAAGAAAAGAAGGAAATGCGACCGCTGCCGGAGTGCAGGCTTTGGGTGGAAGTCTTCAGCCACTATTAGAGAGTGAGACAGCAGCAGAAATGACACGTGCAAGAGTATATGTTTTAGCAAGTTACTTGGCAGAGGTTAGAAATGAAACCTTCACAATTTCACCGGAGATTCAGGAAAGTCTGGATGCGGCCGAGCCAAACTTGGATGACGTGTTTGCACAGTTTGAAGGTCAGTGGATTTTCGATGAAAATCGCGGTGCGTGTGTAGGAGTTGAGAGAACCGAAGAGTGCGCATATGGTGTTGAAGGAAGTAATTGGACCGTATGGGTGACAGGTGGTGATCTTTTCTCAGATTTGGATGTATACGGATATACCGAACAAAACATTTTGTTTAAAGTTACCCATGCTGATTTTGATGCTTATTATGATCTTTCGTTTGGGATGGAAGGGAATTTGATTCTTATATATAGAACTTCTTTATCAGCAGAGGCAGTAAATGATTATGACATTATTGTTTGTGAGTAATGATGCTAAGAAAAAACAAAAAGCTGGCAGGATTTCCTGTCAGCTTTTCTAATGTCAAAAATTATTTCATAATAACTTTTACGAATTTCTTCTTACCACGTTTTACGACTACGCCGTCGCCTTTGAAGAAGTCAGCATTGTAAGTTGCTTTGGTATCAGTCACTTTCTCGTCACCAACCATTACGCCACCCTGTTCTACGGCACGACGTGCATCGGAACGGGATTTGTCTAAGCCTGTACGAACGAGAACTGCCATGATGTCCATGTCGCGTTCTGCGAAATCTTCTGCTGTAAGTTCAACAGTTGGCATGTTAGCTAAGTCGCCGCCGCCTGCGAAAAGTGCGTGAGAAGCTTCTCTTGCTTTTGCTGCTTCTTCCTCACCGTGAACGAGTTTGGTGAGTTCGAATGCTAAGATTTCTTTTGCCTGGTTGAGCTGTGCGCCTTCCCAAGAATCCATTGCTTCGATTTCTTCCATAGGAAGGAAGGTAAGCATACGGATACATTTTAATACGTCAGCATCGCCAACGTTTCTCCAGTACTGGAAGAAGTCGAATGGAGATGTCTTGTTTGGATCAAGCCATACAGCACCTGACTGTGTTTTGCCCATCTTTTTACCTTCTGAGTTAAGAAGGAGTGTGATGGTCATAGCGTGAGCATCTTTACCGAGTTTACGACGGATAAGCTCTGTACCGCCGAGCATGTTGCTCCACTGGTCGTCGCCACCGAATTCAAGGTTACAATCGTAATCCTGGAATAATTTGTAGAAGTCGTATGACTGCATGATCATGTAGTTAAATTCTAAGAAGCTAAGACCTTTTTCCATACGCTGTTTGTAACATTCAGCTGTTAACATACGGTTAACGGAGAAGTGTGGTCCAACTTCACGTAAAACGTCGATGTAGTTTAATTCTGTGAGCCAGTCAGCGTTGTTAACGAGAAGGGCTTTGCCTTCTGAGAAATCGATGAAACGGCTCATCTGTTTCTTGAAGCATTCTACGTTGTGAGCGATTGTCTCTGTGGTCATCATCTGACGCATGTCGGTACGTCCGGATGGGTCACCAATCATGGCTGTGCCGCCACCGATAAGTGCGATTGGTTTGTTACCAGCCATCTGGAGACGTTTCATTAAGCAAAGAGCCATGAAATGTCCTACATGGAGGCTGTCTGCGGTTGGGTCAAAACCGATGTAGAAAGTTGCCTTTCCGTTGTTGATTAAGTTCTTGATTTCTTCTTCATTTGTTACCTGCGCGATAAGACCGCGGGCAACTAATTCTTCATATAATGTCATATTGGTTACTTCCTTTCTTTGAAATATGGGTTGTGGTTTGTTTAAGAAGCAGGTTTCAGAATTACAAGTAATTCTGAAACTCGCGTTGCTCGTCAAATGCGTCTAAACTGTCACGTGGAAGCAAGCATCCAGTGCCTGCTCAGACACATTTTCCTCTGCTTCTTCGCGAACATTCGCGCATAAGAAAAGCCCCGCCCTTGTAAAAGGACGAGGCATAAAAACTCGTGATACCACCTTTTTTCGTAAACAGCTCGCACTGCTTACCTCTGTAAGTGTCCGACAACACTCCGGCGCGGATAACGTGCGCTACTACGTCACAGCCTACTTGCGAAATCGCGTTCGGTGTGAAGCTCGGGGATGTATTCGTAATAAGCTTCCCATGCACCTCTCATCAACCGGTTACTTTCTGTTTGCTCCACTTACTATTACTTGTTCCCGTCAAAGCCTTTTGTCTGCTTCAATTAAGGGTATTATAGTCATTATGGGCGGGATTTGTCAAGGTAGAAATGTCATTATATTGTGGACAGAAGGGATTAAAAGTTACTGTTCACTCAGCAGCTAATCATTTACTGATTTGCTGCGTAAGAATATGATTAAAATTATTTCTCATGTGGATATCAAGTAATAAGAAAATAGTAGCATCTTAGATTTTTTGTGATATGATAATTTTAAGTTACAGTTCAAGTGTCAGTCAAAATGGAACAGGATGAAATTGCTTTGTGAATGGTATGAAAGTGAACAATAACTTTTTGAAGATATAAAAACGAGGTGCATAAATATATGAAAAGAAAAGTAGTAGTCTTAGGTGGGGGAACAGGTTCATCCACGTTGCTTCGAGGACTAAAAGAGTTTCCTCTGGATATCACTGCTATCGTATCGGTTTGTGATGATGGCAAAAGTACTGGGGTATTACGCGAAGAATTTAGCATACCGGCGGTAGGGGATATTCGTCGTGTTCTGGCGGCACTTTCGGAGACAGAGCCGTTGGTAATGGAATTGTTTAATTATCGTTTTAAAACGACCAGTGACTTAGATGGTCATACTGTGGGCAACTTACTTCTTACAGCATCTTCTGAAATAACAGGTAATCTGTCAGATGGCATTGAGGCATTAAGTAAAGTTTTTAACTTAAAAGGAAAAGTGGTGCCGCTTACCGAAGATAATGTCGTTTTAATGGGTGAGATGGCGGATGGAACGATTGTTGAGGGAGAACACAATATTACACAAAACGGCACTCCTATTAAAAAGGTTTATTATAAAGAAGAACCGGTTCCGACCAAAGAGGCGGTGAAGGCATTAGAAGAAGCGGATTTAATTTTGCTTAGTATGGGAAGTGTTTTTACAAGTATTATTCCCAATTTGATTTGTGACGGAATTATCAGTGCAATTGACCAGAGTAAGGCCAAAATTATGTATGTCTGCAATATGGTAACGCAGCCGGGCGAGACGGAAGATTTTAAGGTGTCTGATCATGTGAAGTTATTAAATCAGTATTTAGGAAAACATAAAATAGATGTAGTACTTGCCAATAATGGTGAGATTGACGCAGAAATGGCAAAGCGTTATGAGTCGCTAGAACAAAAAGATCCGGTTGAGTTGGATTTAGAGAAAACACAGGAAATGGTCGAGCAGGTGATTTGTGATGACTATGTATCGATAAAAAATAATTTGTTGCGTCATAACGTGTTGAAGTTGAGCATGCATATATTTGCTTATTTATTGGAGCAGAAAAAAGATGAGTGATACAAAGGTAAAGAATGGAATACTTGAAGGGGTTATTTGGAAACAGTTGTTATTGTTTTTCTTCCCGATTATGATAGGTTCTTTTTTTCAACAGTTATATAATACGGCGGATGCCCTGATTCTAGGACGTGCAGTAGGAAAAGAAGCATTGGCAGCGGTTGGTGGTTCTGCGGCGTTGATTAGCAGTTTGGTAGTGAATTTTTTTATGGGACTGACATCTGGTGCAGCAATTATCACATCCCAGATGTTGGGCGCAGGGAATAAAGAACGATTGAATGATGCGATACATACGATTTATGCGTTTTCAATTATAGGAAGCGTTGCCTTTGCAGTAGTAGGAATTGTGGCATCGCCGATGTTACTTACCTGGATGAATACTGCTCCGGAATTGATGCAGGATTCGATTGTTTATTTGCAGATTTATTTTGGCGGAAGTATTTTTATTTTCATATATAATACCGGTTCTAGTATTTTAAGGGCGTTGGGTGATTCGAAACGACCATTGTATTATCTGATTGCGTGTTGCGTGATTAATATTGTATTAGACATTCTGATGGTAGCAGTGTTTGATTTGGGCGTAGCAGGTGTTGCGATTGCAACTGTTGCAGCACAGGCAGTGAGTGCGATACTTGTAACACAGGCGTTGATGCGAGAAAAAGAGTTGTGTGATTTTTCGTTGCGGAAAATTCGCATGAATGCGGAACTGTTGAAAGAGGAACTTTTCTTAGGTTTCCCAACCGGAATACAGGCGTCGATGTACAATATTTCGAATATGCTGGTGCAATCGTCGATTAATAGTTTTGGAACGGATACGACGGCGGCATGGGCGGCGTATGGAAAACTGGATGCGATTTTTTGGATGATGAGTGGTGCGTTGGGAATAGCGATTACGACGTTTGTGGGACAGAATTATGGTGCGGGCAAAATAGACCGTGTAAAAAAGAGCGTCAAAGTGGGACTTTTTATGGATATCGGAATCGCTGTGGTGATGGGAGTGCTTTTAATTGTGGCACGTGTACCATTGTTTGGTATTTTCTGTGAGGATGCAGCAGTGGTAGAGATTGGTGCACATATGCTATTTGTGCTTACACCATTTTATTGTGTATATGTGTTTACAGAGATTTATTCGGGGGCATTGCGTGGCTTGGGAGATGTAGTTGTACCGATGCTAATTACCATGTTTGGTGTGTGTGGCGTACGAACGCTTTGGATTGCGATTGTGGCAGGGGCATTTCCAACCTTGGATGTAGTGATTTTTAATTATCCGGTGACGTGGGTGATATCGGGGGTAGCGTTTATTATTTATTACAAATATAAGATAAAGAAGGTTGAGGCATTGTTTACGAGATAATCGTTACTTTATATGGATTTAAGAACGACCCAAATAGCTGTTGCGAATACAATTCAGAAAAGAGGATTTTTGTGAGAAAAATATGGAAACGAATAAGTAGTATTTTCGTTATAAGTTTTATTATGATGTGTGCAGGGTGTGGGAATTCTGCAGAGCTTGGCGAAGGCGTGAGTGATACAGAAAATGAAGCTTGCCAAAATACCGAAGATAGTGGAGTGTCGGATGGTGAAGTTGCAGTTACAGAGATGGTAGCAGAGACGGAGTCTGAGCCGGAAATTACCGGTGCATATGATTTTACTCTCTGTTTTGGCGGTGATATCAGTCTGGATGAAAAAGCCGTAACGACAGCACAGTTAGATGCATCCGAAGGAGATATTTCAAAATGCATTTCGCCGGAGTTAATCAAGATTATGCAGGATGCTGATATCATGTGTTTGAATAATGAGTTTACGTTTAGTAATAATGGCGCTCCGATGAACGGAAAAATGTATACATTTCGAGCGAAACCAGAGCGTGTCAGTATTTTACGGGACATGGGCGTAGATATTGTGCAGTTGTCTAATAATCACGTGTATGATTATGGAAAACAGGCGTTGTTGGATACGTTTACGACGTTAGAAGATGCAGGAATTGATTATTTTGGAGCGGGACACAATTTAGAAGAAGCAATGCAACCGATTTATTACACCTTGGATGATAAGGTGGTGGCGTTTGTAGGGGCATCTCGTGCAGAAAAAAATAAAATGACACCACAGGCGACAGACACGGAACCAGGAATATTGCGTTGCTATGATACGGAACTTTTTTTACAAGTAATAGCAGAGGCTGATGAGAATGCGGATTTTGTCATTGCAGTGGTGCATTGGGGGACAGAGTACAGCTATGATTTGGAAGATGTGCAGCTTACCACCGGAAAAGAATATTTGGATGCTGGCGCGGATGTGATTATTGGAGGACATTCTCATTGTTTACAGGGGATGGAATTTTATGATGGCAAGCCGATTATTTATAGTTTGGGAAACTACTGGTTTAATGATAAGATGTTAGACTCAATGCTTGTTGAATTGCATTTTTCCGGAAATGATGAGGAGCAGAATTTAGAGGTAAAAATGATTCCGGCGATTCAGACTCACGCTACGACGAATTGGGTGGACGAAGCAGAACAGCAACGTATCTTCGAGTTTATGAAAAGCATTTCTGTAAATGTCGAGATTGACGAAGATGGTATAGTGAGAGAACGGGCGACCGTGGAATAGTATAGAAATGAAGTAATATAGATAAAAACAGGGTATCAGTAGATTTAAATTACTGATACCCTATTTATTAGAAACGATGATAGTTTAACGATAAAATAGCATGCCGTCCTGTTCCATACGTTCACAGTAACCCTGATCGTATAGGTATTCGAGACAAGAGAAGGTTTTGGTTATAATGGATTTAACCGTAAAAAATTTCTCTACGTCAGTAGGGAGCGTATATACACCGTAGACGCGGAAAGCGATTTCCTGCACGGTTAAAGCTTCTGCACTGTTTGCAAG
>JAFYQA010000028.1 GCA_017547315.1 Roseburia sp.
AAAGAGTTTACTGTTACGCCTGAAACTTCTGATAATTTTGCACAGTAATCAACGAAACCTGGTTTGTTGATACCCATAGCTTTTTCTGGTCTCCAAGCTGGAACTACCTGTACATCAAATGTTTTGTCAGCTTTGATTTTCTGATGCCATTCTAAGGTATCTGCCGGATCGTCTGTAGTACATACTAATGTAACGTTAGACATTTTGATAAGTCCACGAGCTGAGAATTCTGGCTGCTGTAATTTTTCGTTACAGATGTTCCAAACTTCTTCTGCTGTTTCGCCACAAAGATGTCCTTCGTAACCGAAGTATCTCTGTAATTCTAAGTGGCTCCAGTGGTAGAGTGGGTTACCGATAGCCATTTCAAGAGTTTCAGCCCATTTCTGGAATTTCTCTCTGTCTGTTGCGTCACCTGTGATGTATCTTTCTTCTACACCATTTGAACGCATCTGACGCCATTTGTAATGGTCAGCACCAAGCCATACCTGTGTGATGTTTTCAAATTTTCTGTCTTCATAAATTTCCTGTGGATTGATGTGGCAGTGATAGTCCAAAACAGGTGTAACTGTTGGAGCCGCATAATCATGATACAGATGCTTTGCTGTATCTGTTGTCAAAAGGAAATCTTTGTCCATGAATTGTTTCATTGGTATACCCTCCATAAATACATATTGTTTTTATAAAAAGGACATAGTCCTTTACTTCAAAAAGTGTGTCGTACCGCGTTCGATGAGTCTGCCGGTAAAAACAGACTTTTGCGGGACTTCTTTGCCGGATAAAACGCCAAGTAGTGTCTGCACTAATTGGTGTGTCTGAACTTCTAATTTATTATCGACGGATGTCAGTTCAGGTGAGCAAAATCCGGTGAGGATTGAGTTATTGTAACCGATAATGGATAAATCCTTTGGAATATCGAGGTTATTACGCTGAGCGTACTTGACTGCTCCAATGGCGAGTGCATCTTCTGATGCAATGACACCATGAAAAGTTTTGCCCGAATGGGCAATGTCTGTTATGAAATCTGCAACAGAACCTGTGTCATTATGGTCACCGTCGTAATGATAAATCAAATGTTCAAAATCGGTTATATGATAATTCTCCATAGCTGCTTTGAAACCATTTAATTTCTTAAGGCCACTGTAAGAGTGAGAATTATATAGATATAGTATATCAGATATTCCTGCCTTTAGCATAGCACAAGTTGCATCAAACATGGTAGAAAAATCATCACAGGTAGTACAGTAAACATTTGGATAATCAAATGCTGCATTCAAAATCATGACTGGAATCTGATCGGCTCCATCCCTGATATACTGATTGCCTGCATCGTCGGTGTTGACGAAGTTGGAACCGACTAATATCAGAGCATCAATTTTTTTGGAAAGAATCAGATTCACATAGTTCTTACGAGTATCTTGTTCGTAGCCAGTACAACAGAGGATGGCCTGATAACCATTCGCCTGTAATTCCTGTTCTAAATAGTAAACCGCTTTGGCCAGAAAAAGGTCAGAAGAATCTGCACAAAAAATGCCGATGGTGTGCATCGTATGTAACCCCATTCCTCTGGCGAATACATTCGGTGTATAGTCATATTGTTCAATCACGTCCAGAACCTTTTTGCGGGTAGATGGACGGACATTTTCGCTTCCGTTTAATACACGGGATACAGTAGCAATCGATACGCCAGCTTTTTTAGAGATGTCGTAAATTGTAAGCGCCATTTCATGCCTCCCTAGTCGGTGATGTTTATTTAAACATGCACGGACATTCTTTATAGAATAGAAATTTTCCTGCTATTCTAACCATATCATTATACAATATTATTTAAATTAATTCAATAAAGGAAAAGGTGTTGACGTGGGAAGAATCGCATGCCAAAATGAAATTATGGTAGTGCTTACATTTGAAAAGGCACGAACCCGAGAAGGAAAAGATATATGGAAATTTTAGGTAAAGAAAACTCTGGAAAAGTGGAGAGAGAGATTAAAGTTTTACAGTTTAGCACAGCAGGCGGAATAAAGTGTTGACAATTTGTTTTTTGAGTGGTAGTATTTACCAGTAAATTCCCATGAGGGAGTAGCGAGCGTGAAAACGTAGCAAGTCAACATACTGACCGTAAGGTCTGGCTTGTTTTAAATTGCGAGACTCATGTATAACTGCGAAGCTATACATGAATTCTGCCCATTTGTAGATATGACCAAGTATAGTTTTGTACTGTACTTGGTTTTTTTATTCTAGTGCAGATTTCACAGTCTACTATAAAATTTTGGAGGAAACAAAAGATGGAATGGAATTTTGTGTTTGTATTTAACAGTGTACTTTTAGGTGTGGGTCTGGCGATGGATGCATTTTCTGTATCTATGGCAAATGGTTTGAATGAGTCGGGAATGAAGCGTAAGAAAATGTGTGGAATTGCCGGAGTGTTTGCTTTTTTTCAGGCATTGATGCCGATGATTGGCTGGATATGTATTCATACCGTGGTGCAGTATTTTACTGCTTTTGAAAAATTTATCCCATGGATTGCATTGATTCTATTACTTTACATCGGTGGCAAGATGCTGCTTGATGGAATTAAAAATAAAGAAGGTGATGCAGAGGAGGAAGCAGGTGTAGGGCTTTCGGCATTACTTGTGCAGGGAGTGGCTACTTCTATCGATGCACTTTCGGTTGGTTTTACGATTGCGGATTATGGTTTTGTAATGGCATTGGTGTGTGCGTTGATTATTGCAGCAGTGACCTTTGTAATTTGTATGGTTGGTCTTATGATAGGAAAGAAATTCGGAACCAAGCTTTCAAATAAAGCTGCTATCCTTGGTGGTGTGATTTTGATCTTTATTGGAATCGAGATTTTCGTGACAGGGGTATTTTAAAAAGAATGGACAAATAGGTGTAGATGAGACAAACTGGTAACGGAGTTGTTTTGTTTACACCTTTTTTATGTATAAAAAGGAATTTCATGGCAGATACTATCCTTAAAAGAAAAGGAGTAGGATATATGTCATTAGAAGCAAAAATTATTGGTGTACATGCAAGAGAAATTCTCGATTCCAGAGGAAATCCCACGATAGAAGTTGCAATAACTGCAGAGACGGAAACCACAGGAAAAAAGGTGACGGCTCATGAATCGGTGCCATCGGGGGCTAGTACAGGCAGATTCGAAGCGATTGAACTAAGAGATGGAGAGCCACGGTATTTTGGTTTGGGTGTTCAGAAAGTAGTGGACCATGTAAATACGAAAATCAAGGATGCATTACTTGGAGAAAACGTGCTCTGTCAATCTAAAATCGACCGCATTATGGTAGAGCTAGATGGAACAGATAATAAGGGAAATCTGGGAGCAAATGCTATTTTGGGTGTTTCATTAGCTTGCGCAAAAACGGC